>JBFEPA010000058.1:0-8349 GCA_041550275.1 Thermoplasmata archaeon
CCGCACCGAACGTCACGAGCTTGATAGGTGGTGCGCCGCTCTCCTCGAGCGCCGCCTTCGCCTCGGGGCTCACATACGGACACGCGTCCAGCGCGACCTTCTGGTTCGCCAGCTGCATCGCAAATGCCAGGCATGTCGGGAACTTACACTCGCCGCAGTTCTTCTTGGGCAGCAGCTTGTAGATCTCCATCGCGGTCGGCACTTCACGCACCCCCCGCTAAAGCGTTGACCGCTTCCCTGTACATGACGACCGCCTTCGGATGGCGCATGATGACCACATCCGCCCCTGCGACCGCCGCAGACAGCGCAGTCATCGCCTCCCAGTAGATGCCGCGCATCTCGGCGTTTCCGCGCTCGGGGTTGTCCTCGAGCGCTTCCGGGACGTTCCACGCGCATGAGCAGTCGCAGATCATAGGCATCTGCAGGACAGGGTCGCCTGACAGCGCTCCCAGACGAAGGCGCTCGATGTTTGAGTACGAGTACTCGAGCCCCATGCCCAGAGGCGCCATGAGTGGGTCCATCATGATGTTCTCTGGCTTCATGCCGAAGTCGAGCAACAGTATGTTCATCTGCTTCGCGAGGTTGATATCGAGGTTGGAGAACGCCACGACGCCGTGGCCGTTCGCCATCGACGCGGCCGCGATCGACTTGAACGCCTTCTCCTCGGCGAGCCCGAGGAACAGCCTCTCGCCCTTGGCGATGTTGGACACCTTCTCCATCACCTTCGCGTCCTTCTCCTCGAACCCGCAGCCGTAGACGGCCATCGGCAGGGCGACGCCTTTGAGCACCTTGTCAACGAGCCCTTCCAGCTCCTCCGCCGGTCGGTCCTCCTCCTCTGGGTTGGCGGACTGGAGCTTCAGGACGCACATGTCAGCGCCCCATTCAGACTCGCACTTCTTGGCCCACTCCACCGGGTCCTTCACGACCGCTCCCATCGACTCCTGAAGCCTATCGGCGACCATGCGGACCGTGTCGACGATGTCCATCGCGACCAGCGGCATGTGCGGCATCTCGCTCTCGAACTTCAGGAATGGCAGGCCGTTCGACCCGCCAGCAACGAGACGCGCGCTCCTCGTGCCACCCTCGTCCTTCGTCGCGCCTATGGCGACCTCCTTGATCCTTCCTCCGAACTTCTCCTTTGGCAACTCAAATCCCAAATCACAGTCCCCCTTCTGAACGTCAGTTAATCATAGGCAACATCTTCATCGCAGGATGGTCCACCTTGGCAAGCCACTCGGTCAGTTCCTCAGGCGTGCGCGCCGTCGTCTCGTCGGCTATCTTGTCGACGAAGCCCGGCAGGCCGAGCTCCTCGGCGCGCTTCGTCAGCTCGTCCTTCATCGCCTCCTTGAGGTCCTTGGGCATCCAGACTATCCTCTGGAACCCGCCATCGGCCGTGATGAACTTCCTGCTCGTGAGGTATTTGCGTCCTACACCGATGAACCCGGGCGTCTGTATCCCGCCGCCGACAGAGCCCGCGAGGGTGGAGAACGTCATGCCTATCGGCGTCATTCCAGGGTACTCCCTGTTCACGACAACGACCCCCTGAAGGTCAGCCGACACGGCCACGATGCACTCGAAGCAGCCGCACGACGTCATCGGGTCGTCCATCATAGTGTACGCGCTGAACTTTTGGAGCTTGCCCATCGTCTTCTCGGTGACGGCCTCGTTCACGCCGACCCATTGCCCCTTCACCTCGTCGATGACCTGCTTCTTCGGGACGGGGTTGTTCGGGCCGGTGGGCGCGATCTGGAACGACGCCTTGGCGTCGAGCCAGTTGATGGCGCCGCAGAGTCCGAGTCGTTCAGGCGTGACTATGCATACATGTCCCGGGGCGAAGCTCTGGCAGAGCGTGCATGTGTAGAATGTGTCGACCTTCTCGTCCGTGAGGTCCGCAATCCTCGCGTCCCTCGCGGCGTACGACGCGTGCGCCTCGTCGACGTGCTTCTTGAGCTCGGCCTCGTCCGTGACTATCGTCACCTCGACCTTGGAGACTATCGCGCCGAACTCCTCCTTCAGCTTCGTGACGAGTATGTCGCCTATGTGCTTCAGCTTCAGACCCGCGGCGACGGATGTCTTGCTCAGACGAACCCACAGGAGGTTCCTCTGACCCGTGTGCCACGCACCCTCTGCGAAGTTGACGAACTGGTGTATGCGCCTCTCGAGGACAGACTCGAAGTCCTCCTGCATGTTCTTGCCGTATACGTTGACCAGTATCCCAAGGTGTGTCGACGACCCCTCGGCCATCTCGTCGACGTCCTTGCCTATCAGGGTGACCTCGCCGTCCTTGACCTCCTCCGCTGTTCTCATCTTGAGCAGCTCGAACGCGAGCGTCTTCGACGGCCCTCCTGCCTCTATGTGCATGTCGGGTCGGCGTATCGTCTCGCCCTCGAAGGCGGGCCCGTATGGCACTGGCAGGTCTATCGCCCCGAGCTTGATCCTGCAGCCCCTTACCTCTATCGCGGTCGCAATCATCTCATCGAGGTTCTTCTGAACGACATATTTGTCCGGGATGGGTTCCACATCCTGGTCCGTGATGGTCGGCGAGCCGTTGAACATCACTGCGAACTCCGCTGCGACCTTGATGTAGTCCAGAGGACCCATCTGGAGCACGAAGACCTTCGGCCTCTTCGACAGGTAGTTGTAGAGCCCTTCACGGTCGCCGGGCTGCACACCGCCGAACGACAGCGCTGCCCTGATGGCGAAGTTGAGGCCGTGTATGACCTGCGTGAACTCGCCGACCGGGTACAGCATCCGCTCGAGTCCCATCGCTATCTTCTCGTCCTTCAGCTGCTTGATTATGTCGTAGGATGCGATTATCAGCATACCCTTGTTCTGGCAGTCGCGTATCATCGTTGCCAGCTTCTTAGGGTCGCTGCACTTGCCGACGAAGACCGCTGCTCCTGGAATCGTGTCGTCGACGAACGCTATCCCCAGCTGCCTCAGTATCCTGTCCGGCACGAAGCCGCAGTACAGTGAGCCCTCGTACGGTGCCGGCGTCTCGATGTACTTCAGCGCCTCGACTATCTCCGCAGCTATCATCGTCGTCTCGCCAGAGGCGATCGCGGCCTCCAGCGTTGGCTCCTCGACGATCTTCCCCCTCGCCTCGCCCAGAAGCTTCGGCAGGTCGCCCAGCCTCGTGCAGTCCCTGCCCAACCATGCGAAGAGACTCGGCAGTTGGTAGCCCGTCTCTGGGAACTCTATCCTCTGGTCGGGGCCGAACTTGCGGAGCGCGCGCGCCAGCAGGAAATCGGCGTAGCCGGCTGCGATGATGGATCCTTCTACAGCCATCTTGAATAACTGCTCGTTGGTGACCGTGCCCTTGTCAGGCACGCATACGGCGTTCCTCTCGACCTCGGGGTCTGTGAGGTCGAGCTTCCACCGCCGGTACTCGATGGCAGAGTAGAGCCGCTTCGCGGCGACGATCGGGTCCTTCTCGAATATGAAGTAGCCGCCATAGACATCCCTCGCGGTGTTCTCGAGCACCTCTGTGACCAGGGTGCTGCCGTAGAGGTAGTTTATCGTCCCCACATGAACGGGGAAGCCCATAGTGACGCACCATGTGCCTATCGAGACGGCCTTCTCGTGCATGGCCTCTGGTGCTGCGGCGACGAACGGTATCTGGTGTATGTCGACCCCGAGGCGGTTCGCGACCTCCGTTGCGAGGTTGGAGAATCTCGGATTGTCGACGCACGATCCCACGTGCCACACGCAGGGAAGGCCGTCGACCTCGGCAGCCTCCGCTAGCTCTGACAGGAACGATCTGAGCCCCTCACCCGCGATCTCCTCGACCTTCGCGGGGTCCATGAAACCAGCCTTGGCGAACTCTATCGCGTTGCATCCGGTCGCGAGCACGAGGACGTCGCGTTTCAACAGCTCTCTTGCGACGATAAGGACGTCCTCGTCCATTTGTGTCCTCGTGTTCTTGCACCCAGCGAACAGCGCGAGACCGCGGACACGGCCGCTGATGATGTTGCTAACGAGGTGCTGGAAGGGATCGTCGCGGTTGGCCTTCGAGAACAACTCGCGCATCTGCTCGACGCTGAAGCCAGCGACAACCTTGGCGGGCTCGACGGTCGGGAGCCTCCTCATCTCCCCTCGCTGCTTGTACGCTTCGAGCGCGAGCAACAGCACCTGCTTGGCCGACTCGCGCGCCTTGTCGGGGGTGAATTCTATGTGCGTGTCGCCCACGATACGCGCGGCCGCCTCTGTGCTCACCATCCTTGTGTGGGTGCACTTCGCCAGGGTCGCAAGCGAAGGAAGGAAGCACTGGTAGTCCAGTATCATGGCGTCCAGCAGGCCGCTCAGAACTACGAGCTCCTGCGCCATCACGTTCGACGCGAGGGGCACGCCCTTCCTCATCAGTATCTCGTTTCCCGTGCAGCAGACGCCTACGATGTTGAAGCCCTCGGCACCCTCCTTCTTCGCCTCGTCCTTCATCTCGCGCGCGACATCCACCAGTATGTCGCTCAGGAGGGGGTTGTGGCCGTGTACGGCGACATTGACGCTCTTCTCGTCCAGCACTCCCAGGTTCGCCTCGCTGAGCACAACCTTGGGCGTGCCGAAGAGCACATCGCTGAGGTCGGACGATATCTGCGCGCCTGTGTAGTCGGCCAGGGCGCACCTTACGCCAGCGAACAGCAGAGGCACTGGATCCGCATCGACGCCCATGGCCGTCCTGTGCATCACATCGCTGATGACCGATTCGATATTCCACGGGAGCACCCCGAGGTAGTCCCACAGCTTCATCCTCTTCTTCGTGACTGTCGACTTGAGGAATGAGAGTGGATCATGAGTGTATCTAGAATAGTCCTCCAGCGCCGCCTCCGCGACTGGCAGGACGAGCGCGTCCGAACCCTTGCCAGCGACGTCTATGCCGAGCTTCTTTGCGACGGACTCGAGCTTCTTCCCGTCCGTGACGGAGTAGTCGCATGTCTTCTTCTCGGCGACCATCATCAGCACCTCGGCGATCTCCTTGCCGTGGTACGAGTGGGACGCCGTCCCACCGACTATCATCCTGTCGATGTTTCTTGCGACGATCGTGTAGTCGCGTGCGCCGCAGATGCCAGTGGTGGGCTCCTTGCCCATGGGGTTGATTCTGCAGGGACCCTGGAGACATATCCTGCAGCACAGGCCCAGCTGGCCGAACCTGCACTGCGCCCCCTGATTGTCGAACCGGTCGTAGACGGTGCATACATCGGTGCCGCGGAGTTCGTTGAACATCTCAGAGCAGCTGCAGTCCCAAACCTGGACTGAACGGTCCTTCTTCGCACCCTTTGCCGACCCCTCCGGCTGGCTCTTCTCCGCCTCGTCCGTCAAGCGAACACATCCCCCTGCACGACCATGTCAGGCTGCGACTGCACATCCCGTGGGAGTCAAGTCTGTCGAATGGCGTTCGGCAGGTCTTCCGCGCCTATGCCTTCGGCAGACGGGCTGGTTCTACAAGTAGTGACAACACACCGCCGCTTGGCGTCTCCCCCGAAATTCGCCATCACATTCAACCCCACTTAGCGGATGTCTGGCTCAGGTCCAACTCTGACAACCGCGCTCGGCATTCGCCGAATACGTATGTTGCTACAAATACGTTGTTGTCAACGACGATTCGGCCCGTGCCGATGTCGGCGGCCCGCCAGGCTGTGGTCTCTCACGCCACAAATCGTAGAATTTCATCCGAAAGGCGTCTGACAGCAACGGCCCACTCCTCGTGCCCGTCGACCTCGAAGACCGACTTGCCCAGCATGTCCGCCCGCGCAACCACCTCCGAGTACGGAAGCGACGAGAACAGCTCCAACGAGTGGCGGGCGAGCGACTCCCGGACGACGGATTCCTCCTCCGCGTTTCGGACACCGTTGGCGACCACCGCGACCCTGCGCACTTCCATCTCCGCAGCGAGCCTGGCTATGCGCTGGCCCGTGTCGATCGAGCGCGCTCCTGGCTCGACGACTATCAGCAAGAGGTCTACGCCCCTGCAGGTCGACCGGCCGAACTGCTCCAGACCGGCCTCCATATCGACGACGACCGCCTCGTCGCGCTCAAGGATGACATGGTCGATCAGACCCCGGAGCACTGCGTTCTCCGGGCAGAAGCAGCCGGATCCCGCCGCCCTGATCGTTCCTAGGACCATCAGGCGCACGCCGTCCGCCCCGACGGTCGAGTAGCCGTCTGGGATGTCGTCCACCTTTGGGTTAAGCTTGTAGAACGGGCCCGTCTCTACACCAGGGCGCGAGCCGGTGCGCTCCTCGATCAGGTCCAGCTCTGCTGATATCGGCTTCGGCACACGCTCAGAGGGTATCTCGAGTATGGAATGGAGGTGCGATGCTGGGTCGGCGTCCACCGCGAGTACCTTGATGCCAGCCCTCGCCCAGATTCTGGCTATCGAGCCCACTACAGTCGTCTTGCCGACGCCGCCTTTGCCGGCCACTGCCAACTTGTATCCCAAGATGCTCAGCTCTGCCTGCGCCTGAGAAGGATTTCGTGCTTGATAAGATTGGCCTCGTGAAGCACAGCGCCCTCGACCGTCTTGCGCTCGCCGAGCACATCCACGCACACGACCCCGTCGTCGGTGATCAGCAATCTCGCTGCCTCTGCCATGATCAGCGCTCGTTCCTCCCCTTCCAGCAGATAGACGGCAGATTCACACATGATGTAGGCCTCCTATTCTTCCTCTCGTCGCCGACGGTCGGCGTCCAGACGAAGCGCTTAGTCGACTGAGTACTCGGCTATCTGGCCGATTATCGTCTTCGCGCCTTCGTAGTCGTCCACGCCGAACACGAACCTGAGCTTGTTGTCCTTCTGGCCGCTAAGGTAGCTCGTCTCGAGGCTGAAGCCTGCGGCCACCAGGGCACGCGCGGCCTTCATCCACTGGCCAGGCCGGTTGAACATCTCGACTACCAGGACCTTCCGCTCACTGAACGGCAGGTCCGCCTTCATGAACGTCCTGCGACACTCCTCCTCGCAACCAGTGAGGAACTTGATCACATACTTGTCGTCCACCTTGGCGGTCGCAATCGTGTCAAGGTTAACCTGGTGTTCGGCCAACAGGTTGAATGCGTCCAACAGGTTCTCGCTCGATCCATCGACAGACAGTTCGAATTCGGTTGTCATTGAAAACTCCCCCGAGATCCTCCTGCCTGCGTAATGCGATGTTATGTATATATTCTGTACCCACTGCTTTGCGATTGTTGATTTCTTGCCCAGGGGATACCGTTCGAAATCGCATTCGATGGCATGTCAGGATTTGCCGTGTCAATTCGACTCTATCGAGCAACTTTCGAATCGACGGACTGCGCGGCGTTTCCTCATCGTCTCTGAGGCGCGATACCAAAACTCAGATTACCCATCGACCGCCATGCCTCTCCGCAGCCGCCAGGAGATGATGCACTGCGCGTTTCGTTCGACAGAATCGCTGACCGCTACGATGGGACGAGGGCCTACGCCGAGGGCGTCCCGGTGCGCATCGCTGAAGCGCTCGATGAGGAGCTCACCACCGAATGCGCCATCCTCGAGATAGGCGTGGGGACCGGAAGGACAGCTGAGCCGCTCCGAGCACATGGCTTCGACGTAGTCGGCATCGATGTATCTGGTAGGATGTTGTCCGTCGCAAGAGGTAAGGGCGTCTCCGAAGTGGCGCTCGCGGACGCCACAGCATTGCCATTCGTCGACGGAGCGTTCGACCACGCCCTCAGCGTCCATGTAACACATCTTATCGGTGACTGGAGGACGGCGCTTTCTGAAGTCGTCCGGGTGGCAACGGACAGGTTCGTGGCGATAACCACCGAGAGGGACGGGTGCGACACAGAGACGATGCGACGTGCCTATGAAGGGTTCTGCGCGGATGCTGGCCATGATGTCCGCCACCCTGGCATCCTCGAAAGCGACCTGGCAGAGATCGTCAGGCCCATGGCGGTGAGGAATGTGGCCGACAGCCGCTCCAGCGTGCCATTCTCGGACGCCTTGGCGAGGTATCGTGAGCGGACGTTCTCCGACCTCTGGAGCGTTCCCGAGGATGTCCACCAGGGAGCCATCCGATCGCTTGAGGAGCGCTATGCGGGCGTCGAGCGGCTCGAGCGCAGAGACCGCATTGTGATGATCGTGTGGTCTGTAAAGGACATCGAAAGGTATCTCGTCGACGGCTGCTAGTATACCGTCGCATGATTACTTTCGCGTGCCCGTAGCGAAGCGATTTATATGCCGGGGCCGTGTTCCTCAGATAGCAGCACGGAGAAGAACCAGCTGCTCGAACACGAAGGGGGTTTGTTATGGAAGATGACAAGCTAGCGCCCCATGTCCAGGAAATAAGCAGGGCGCTCGGGAACAAGTTGTCGGAGAAGGAGATAGAGGACGAGCTGCGGA
>JBFEPA010000059.1:0-8343 GCA_041550275.1 Thermoplasmata archaeon
CAAGAAGGAACTCGGCTGGGATGTCAAGGTCGCGTGCATCGGTGTGGCGGGCGAGAAGCTTGTCAGGTTCGCATGTATCGACTGCGAGGAGCGCCAGGCAGGAAGAGGTGGTCTCGGAGCGGTCATGGCATCGAAGAACCTCAAGGCCATCGCCATAAGAGGGACAAAGGACCTCGAACCCGCTGACCCAGGGGCATTGATGGAGCTCGCGCTGAGATATCAGAACATCATGGAGAACGCGCCGTCCTTCAAGGAGGACACGGTATACGGCACCGGCGAGTTCCTCGGATGGATCAACAAGGAGAAGGGCGTGTTCCCCACGAGGAACTGGCAAACGGGCGTGTTCGAAGAGAGGGAGCAGATAGATCCTTACTACTGGGCCACGAGATACGTCAGCAAGAACAAGGCGTGCTTCGCCTGTACGAAGCCGTGCGGCAAGTTGTTCGAGATCAAGAGCGGCAAGTTCGCCGGCGTGGCGGTCGACGGCCTCGAGTATGAAACCCTATACTCGCTCGGAGGCGCGTGCGGTAACGCGAGCATAGAATCCGCCGCGAAGGGGAACGAGATATGCGACGTCCTCGGGATGGATACCATCTCGGCAGGGGTGGCGATCGGCTTCGCGATGGAGCTTATCCAGAGAGGCATCTTGACGGAAGAGGAGGTCGGCATGAAGCTCACCTTCGACAACGCCGAGGATGCCGTGCCTCAGATGCTGGAGCTGATGGGAAGGCGCGAGGGTTTCGGCGATGTGCTTGCGGACGGCGTCAAGCATGCCGCGGAGAAGATAGGCAAGGGGGCCGACAGGTATGCCATCCACACCAAGGGCATGGAGCCTCCGGCGTACGATGTCAGGGGCATGAAGGGACACGGACTGGCGTACATGACCTCTACGAGGGGCGCATGTCACCTGCGTGCAGGTTTCTATGCGCCTGAGCTCGTGGGCAAGTTCTGGCGCTGGGAAGGCATCGACCGGCAGTCCCCCGAGGGCAAGGGCGCGATGGTCGCAACGATGGAGAATTTCATGTGCGTGTACGATTCGGTCGGCCTCTGCAAGTTCTCGAGGGGATTCTTCCTGATCGAGAAGTTGTGCGAAGTCATCGAGGCCATCACCGGCCTGAAGTTCACAGAGGAAGAGCTTCTCGGCATAGGCGAGAGGATCCACAACATGAAAGGACATTTCAACCACAGAGAAGGGGTGACGAGGAAGGACTGGCTCCTGCCCACCCGCGTTCTCGAGGACCCGATACCAGCTGGACCGTCCGAGGGCAGTACGATATCCCTTGAGCAGATGAACAAGATGCTCGACGACTACATGGCTGCCAGAGGATGGTCCGCCGACGGTGACCCCTCGCCCGAGAAGCTCAAGGAATTGGATATAGCTTGAAGGCGCTGATTACCGCGTCGTGAAGGGAGACCAGAAGCGGCCAGCGGCGCCTATATCCCAGGAACGATACCTCTTAATCCTCAGGTTCAGATTAGCCTGATGGTTTCGGCCAGCGATTCCAGCCTCTTGCGCGCGCCGTCACAGTCCGTATCGCGTGGCATAGCAGCAACTATCAATGCCTTCCTGCCAGCTCCAACCAGTATCATGATCGAGTCCTCGCTCTCGACCACGACGCCGAGAGGGGCGCCTGACTTCAGTTCGGAATTGGCCGTGCATGCAGCGCCGAGCAGGGTCGCGCACATGATGCCGAATGTCTCGCTTGAAACGTCGTCGGGTATGTCACTCGCGATGATCAGGCCGTCGCGGCTCACGATTGCGGAGGCGAAAGCCCCATATTCCTCCCTGAGCGCACGTAGCGCTGGCTTGAGCTCCGTTTCAATCCCCTCCAAGTAGCTCTATCTTGAAGACGCACTGCTTGTCACCTCTGCTGGAACACTCGATTTCTTCGCAGTGCACGCGCTTCCGGAGCTGGCCTTCATACACCTTGCGAATCATGCCTCTGAGCCTGTGGCACGTGGGATCGGATGAAGAATCGGATATCTCGAAGGAGCCCTCAACGACGGCGCTGTTCTCCTGAAACACCACGTTGTCCACCCATCCCTTGGCACGCAGGAGGTTGGCGCAAATCTCGAAGTACTTCTCAGGCTCCTGGAGGGCGATCTTGGATATCTCATCGCCAAGTATCATCCCTTCTCTGAAGAAGAGGCCGTGACACGCCTGGGCCATAACGCCCTCGTAGAGCCTCCGTATCTCCTCGAATTCGGACTGAGAGTATTTGACGAATTTCATGTGATTCTCGTCTCGGATTTGTATAGTGATTATTTAATCTTTGGTCCATCGATGCCCAGCCAGAACGGGCAGGGGGCACAACAGCAGGCACTTGCAGTCGCCACCGTGGACGAACCTGGTTGAAAGATTCTTATTTGGCGTTTGCCATACGGCGACGTCATGACGGTCTTCTCGGACGAAGAGGGCGTGCGGGCGGTCGAAGTCGCAAGGACCGTCGTGGAGAGTTATGTGCTCAAGCAGAGCCTTCCAGATTTCGACGCTCCAGAGAGGTTCAAGCAGGAATCGGGCGTGTTCGTGACACTTACGACATATCCCGAGGACGAATTGCGCGGCTGCATCGGATATCCCGAACCCGTCGCACCCCTTATAGACGCGCTGAAGGACTCGGCAGTCAGCGCTGCCTCGAGAGACCCCAGGTTTCCAGCGGTCAGAGCGGGCGAGCTTGGCCGAATCAAGGTAGAGGTAAGCCTGCTCACACCGCCTGAGGAGGTCATCGTCGACAAGATCTCGGACCTTCCTGAGGATATCGTGGTCGGTGTTGATGGACTCATAGTCCATCGCAACGGCGCCAGAGGCCTTCTCCTTCCTCAGGTACCTGTGGAGTGGGGCTGGGGCCCTGAGGAGTTCCTCTGCCAGACTTGCATGAAGGCAGGCCTGAGCCCTGATGCGTGGCTTATGCCGGGGACGCAGGTGTTCAGGTTCCAGGCCGAGATATTCTCAGAGACCGAACCGCGAGGCAAAGTCGTCAGAAGGGATCTAGATGGACCACATGGATGTTGTGATAAAGGGTAAGTGCTACATCAATGGGCAGTTGGTCCATCGGTGCATCGGCGTGGTTGACGGCACCATAGTCGAGATTAGCACAGACTTGGATGGCGAGCGCGTATTCGACTACGGGAGCAAACTGATCCTTCCTGCGGCGATGGACGCGCATGTGCACATGCGCGATCCTGGCGCAACCCACAAAGAAGATTTCAGCACGGGATCGCTCGCTGCTCTGCACGGAGGCGTGACCTGTGTGCTTGACATGCCCAACTCCACCCCTCCCACGACGACTGTTGCCGACCTGAGTGAGAAGGCGTCTATAGCCGCGTCGAAGAGCATGGTGGACTTCGCCCTCTTCGCGGGGATAGTGCCTGGCTGCGATGTCGCGCGACTTGCGTCGTCGGGCGTCGTTGGATTCAAGCTCTACATGGCAGGAACCACCGGAAACCTTCAGGTCGCCTCCATCGATGCTGTCAGGGAGGAGCTGGAGGCGGTTGCTGTGTCCGGCAAGCCTCTGGCCGTCCACGCTGAGGACGAAGGGCTCAGGAAGAAGGATGTTGAAAATAGCCTTGGAGACCACCTCAGAAACAGACCGAACGAATGTGAGGCCAGCGCCATAAGGAGGCTTTCGGGGATAAGGGTTCGGGGGCTCAAAGTCCATGTCTGTCATGTGTCTGCGAAGGAGTCGCTGGCGCTCATTGGGAGAGGCCACAGCATAACATCAGAGGTCACACCACACCACCTCCTACTGGACACTGACTCGAAGCTCGGAAGCTTCGGCAAAGTCAATCCACCCCTCAGAAGGAGGGGGGATAGGCAGGCGCTGTTCAACGCTTTCAAACAAGGCGCGATAGACATCGTCGCGTCAGACCATGCCCCACACACCATTGAGGAGAAGGATGAGGACTTCGACTACGCGCCTAGCGGCATGCCCGGGGTGGAGACGATGGTGCCATTGATGCTGCAGCTCGTGAAGGACAAACACATTCCGTTGTCGAGGGTCGTGGACAGCCTGTGCAGGAAGCCAGCGGAGATCTATGGCCTGAACAAGGGCGTGCTCGAGCCTGGGCGGGACGCAGATATAATGGTGGCGGACCTGACGGACAGCGTCGATATCCATGCGGACAGGATGTACTCCAAGTGTGCATGGACGCCATATGAAGGAACGGCAGGGATCTTCCCAAAGGCGGTCTTTTTAAGGGGAGAGATCATGATGGAGAACGGCTCGCAGGTCGGAGAACGAGCTGGAAGGGAGGCTTTTGAAAGAGAGGACCACTGAGGACCTGCCGGAGATTGATCTATCTGAGCTGGCGGGGCAGACCTACGCATGTGTCGATGACTGCGCTCTCTGCTGCCTCTGCCAGCCCGAACTGCTGCCCGATGAGGAGAGACTGTTCCGCAGCGACCCTTCTCTCATGCCCGGTGTTACCGATGAACACATATCGCCCGACGTTAAGGGCGCCGCGATACGCTTGAAGGGCAGACATGGCGCTTGCCACTTTCTAACAGATAAGCGATGCACCATCTACGACAGACGACCGCATTTTTGCAAGGCGTTCCCTCTCAACGTCTTCGTGGGCTGGAGAGTTCAGGTCAACGTCAACAGGTCGTGCCGAGGCTTCGGGCTGCCCGGTCAGAACCTAGAGCCAATAGGCAGCAAGCTCCTTTCGGAATATGGCGACGACAGGCTGAACGCAGAGGTGCGCTCTGCAAACAAAGTGTTCACGCAATTCGTCCGCAATACGCGCGATGCTGCGGTCGCACAATCGTTCTCGTCCGTGAGGAGCGCTGTCTCGCTGCTCGATGACGAGCTGACAGAGCCGCTGGGCCTCAGCCGCATAATGACATATGCGGAGTATGGGAGCACACGGCCCAACTCCTCGCCCGCTGATATCGTCAAACGCGTTAGGCAGGCAGAGGCGGAAGCTGACGTGTCCGAGAGAGCCCTGATGGACGGTGTTGAGCTGTTCGACCTGCCGGACCTCAGCCTGCTACCAGTATATGTCGGTCAGGACCTGTCCTGGAAGATGTTCAAGCTCGACGGGAAGGAGATCGTCGGATGGGAACTGGGCGAATCTGGGGAGATGCAGGAATTCTGCAGGATGGACCCATCGTCTGTCGATCTATTGCCAATGACAGGCGGAGGGAGAGAGTCGGTCAGAGAGTACGTGCACCTGATGAACACGAGAGACTGTCTACTCGGTCATGCTGCCTACCTATGCGACATGGAAGGGTACGAGTTCAACTTCGGCCAGGTCTACCTCGGAACGGTCGCGAACAACATGATAGACCTTTGGTGGAGGGCGTCGCTTCTGGCCAAGGTCAATGGCGTGGACCACCTGGACTCTGCGGAGATACGGGACGGCGTGGTCTTCTTCGACATGGACCTGCTCGACCTGCCAACCATCGGAGCGTTCATCTGAGGCTTGGTCTCTGAGTCACTTCTTCTCCTCGATCCTGTCAAGGGTGAAGGATCCCTCCTTCACCTCCATCTTCTTGGTGACGAAGAAGTAAGGGATGCTTAGGACGACGACGACCGCAACGGCCACTGCGACCAACACGAGTATGATCAACACGGCAAGGCCGACCACCGCCAAAATGGCGGCAATGACGCCTATCCATTCAAGGGCGAGTATGATCGCTGCCAGTATGGCAACGACCAGAAGCACGGCAGCGACCCTTCCCATGTGCGGACACCTCAGCGCAGGGTGAAGCCAGAGCCGCTGCTCTGTTGCTGCGGTAGGAATGGCACGAGCGCTCCTGCCAACTTGGGCAGCGTCAGGGACTGCAGTATGATCCTTCCAGGTCCGGTCAGCGTCGTCACGAAGAGCCCCTCGCCGCTGAAGAGTGCGCTTCGGATGGAGCCCACACTCTCGATGCTGTACTGGACGGCTCCCTCCCACGCGACCACGTTGCCTGTGCTTACCCGCATGATCTCTCCTGGCTTCAGATTCATTTCGATGAAATCGCCAGAGCCGTGTACGAAACACGTGCCCTCACCGGTGAGCTTCTGGATTATCAACCCTTCTCCGCCGAAGAAGATGGTGCCGAGCTTCTTCTGGAACGCGATATCCAGAGTAACAGCGCCTTCAGCGCACAGGAAGGCATCCTTCTGTACGAGCCAGGTCTTGCCACCCCTAAGGTCTAGAGCCTGTATCTTTCCTGGGACGTTTCCCGCGAAGGCAACGACGCCTGCACCACCGGCTGCGGTGAACTCGGTCACGAAGAATGACTCGCCTGTCATCTTGCGCTTGAGACCTGCCATAAGACCACCCCTCGCCCGTGCAGTCATGTTGATGTTGGAGCTCATGTATGTCATTGTTCCTGCCTCGGCAAATAGCAGCTCGCCAGGCATGATCTCACAATTCACGAACTGCAGGTTGTCACCTGTGATTGTATGCTTCATGGTAATCTCCATCAGCAACGACTGAGCAGAGTATTTCTACCTTCCGGACACGTTCAAACGAGCTGCAACAGGGTCGGCTTGGCATGTGGAACCCCGGGGCAAAGGCCAGTCTGACCACGCCGTGATTGACCAACTATGTGCGACTGATGTCTGGCTGATGCGTCGAACCTCATTCAATTCGAGGGTAAGCGCTCCGAAAGCGTTATTAATTTGATTTTCATCTACCCTTTTCGAACATTTTAGGGAGGAGGAGCGGTTTGGGCAAACAAGACGCAGTGACCCTTGACAAGAACGATGAGATTATATTGAAAATGCTTCAAGAAGACTGCAAGATCAGTCTGAAGGAGATCGGGGAGAAGACAGGGCTATCGTCCTCGACCGTCCATTACCGGGTCAACCGTCTGTTGGAGGAAGGGGTCATCACGGGCTTCAAGGCGTGTGTCGACCCCGTCAAGGTAGGCAAGGAGATGCTGGCGATCGCATTAATCACCGGTAGATATGGCCCGGACTACTCCAAGAAGATTGGCGAGAAACTGGCGAAGATTCCGGGTGTATGGGCGGTCTACTTCCTGCTCGGCAACATTGACTTCGCAGTGATGCTCCGAGCGTCCTCCAGGGAGGAACTGAAGTCCATCGTCGACTCGTTCATCAGAATCGACGAGGTCGAGAGAAGTAACACTTATCTGATACTCGAGAGACGCAAGGAAGACCTGACTGTACAGCTGTGATGTGACGTCACCTTGCGCGCCTGGCCTTCGAGACTGATATCAGGTAGTCCTCGATCCTCTTGACACGGCCTGAGACATTCTTTAGGCTTGCTTCTAGACCGGCGACATCGCCGACGACCTGAACCTGCGGCGGCGCCTCGACGGGGCGAACCGCGACCTCAGCGATGCTGACCTTGAGATCCTCAATCGCGGATTTCAGAACCTCGATCTCATCGAGGATGTCGTCCGTCCTGGGATCGACCGCGGCCTCGTCGGATGATGGCGAAGGCACTTCCGCCAGCGCCTTCTTTAGCTTCTGGATCTCCGCCTCTTGAGTTCCGCAGCTCTCGACCGCCTTGTCGACCTTTCTGTCCGTTGTTGTAAGTATGACACCCAGTCCCTTGGCCATCTTCTTGTCCAGCTCGGATTTGAAGCTCCGTATCTCGCCTCTGAGCTCTCGCTCGATCTCCTCGATCCTGGCTTCCTGCGCCTTCGCGAGCTCGACGGTCTGTTCGAGGCCCTGTAGTTTATTCGCGACCTCGTTGATGGTATTCAACCCTTCCTGGTCCAACATTATCTGGACTGGGGCAGGTGGATACCGTTTTACGGACTCCACCATGGCCATCGTGTCCACGCTTGGGGCGGTGCGCAGAACGGACTGGCGTATCTGTTCCAGCCTCGAGACGATGTACTCAGCAGTCTTGGCCGGATTCTTCGACCACTTCGTCGTGTCCTTCAATTCTGTAACGAGCTTGTCGAGCTCCCTTGCTGAGTCCACGACGCCCGATGCCTCGAGGGCGCAGATGTCCCTTATCGCGTCCCTTCTGCCCCTCGCCGACGCGTCGTCAATGCTCATGCCCTCGTGCGAGTAGACGGTCGCGACGTAGCTCACACCCGACATGAGCCGAGCCATCACATATCCCCAGTCATTGTTGCTGACGGAGATGGAAGGCCGGTCGGACTTCTCGAACAGCATACAGAAACATGTGTTGGGCATCCGACAGATCTCGATGCTGTACGGACGGTTTCTGTAGAATGATGGCACATGCTCGGGGCTCTCGCTCTCGACTGCCACCACGTACGACCTCAAATAGGCTCTGCCGTACTCGGCCAGGTCGGCCGGAGGCGAGGCTTTTGCGGTTGGGCTGTTCTCAGAGGCGTTCATGACCGCACCAAGCATTGAATGCGCCGTTGTCCTCTATAGCTCGAAGTGCGAAAGGCTGGCGGCGCTG
>JBFEPA010000060.1:0-8330 GCA_041550275.1 Thermoplasmata archaeon
TGGAGAGGGACGAAAGCCAACGGCCCGGGTTCGAATCCCGGCACCTGCACCTTCGCTCCCCTGAGTCCAACCTGGAACCGCCACCTTTCCGTGACGGCACGAGGCCCATCCGACTCCTCTCCAAGGGTGGAAACATGCGCCTCAGCGATCGCCGACACGAGCCACTTCGGCCCCGAGAGGGTGAGTGGCTGGAATCAACGATGTGACGGGAAGCCCGGCGTTCTTGTCTGTTACGAGGTAAGTCTCGAAACCTACCAGCCCCAAGCCTTATCGTTAGCCTGGCTGGTCCGATTGGTATCTAACGCCTTGGATTGTCTCAGCTTGTCTCTGCACACTCCATGGCCAGTGACTGTGACCCGCCTTCAAGAGTAAGGCCTGCGTCAATCTCCCTGAGCTCACCCAGTAGACCGATGATGTCCCGGACATCTTCACCTTGAGCCTTCATCTCTCCCGCGAGGTCTTCCAGATCACGGACCGTGTGAGTGCGGACCCACTCGATCGCCAGAGCGTTCCGCGTCGCAGCCCGCACAGTCTTCCTGTTCAGCATTGCATCCCATCCGCGCTGTTTGTCTGACATTTCGTCAGCTGATTATCGTAATTAGGCTCCTAAATATTTAAATATTGCCCATATTCCTTCTGCCATAGGGAAAATCGTCAGACCAAGCAGAATAGGATCATACATCGTAACCTGCGCTGCGTCAATCTCTGGAAGGAGTTGCGGTGATGACACCTTGATAAAAGCCGACGGCGATGCGTCAGACAGCGATTAGAGGAGAGCGCGCAGCGCCAGACACGAACACGTCATGCGCTCTGGAAAATAATTTATGAAGACAAATCATTAAGTCGACTGAAACCGGGTGAACAAGATTTGGGTATACTTGACTCGCTACTGAACAAAGAGAAGAAACTACTGACAAAGACTGAAAAGGAGCTGGCCAAGGTAGACTCGCTCATCAGCAGCGGCAGACGCGATGAGGCATTCGCGACGCTGAAGAAACAGATTGCCACGCTCAACGACGGCATGGGCGGCATCACGAAGATGAAGCCTGAGTTCTCAAGACTTCTCTCCACCATTGGATCCAAGTCCTCGACTTTGGGAGAGCACACGACGGCAGAGGACTGTGCCAAGGTGGCATTGCAGCTCGACCCGGAGAACCCGGAGGCGATGGTGGTCATAGGTCAGTCCGCACTTGCACTCGAACGGGGAGAAGAGGCGACTTCATGGCTGAAGAAGGCCACAGAGAGTGATCCGAAATCTGCCGTTTACTGGTCACTCCTGGGAGGTGCTCACGAATCGCTCGACGAGATAACGGATGCGATAGTGTGCTACCGTCGCGTCCTCGAGCTTGACCAAGACAACTTAGAGCACTACGACAAGATCCTTGTGCATGATGCGAAAGACGTCGATATCATCAGGCGCAAGGCAAACGCACTGGTCAGGCTCGAAAGATACGAAGACGCAATCAATACATTTCAGAGTGGCATAGACGTACAGCCGAAGGACAAAGACCTCTGGATAGGATTGGGGGCTGCGCTCAACTTCGATGAGAAGCCCGAGGAGGCCATCAAGGCGCTGAACAAGGCATTGAAGCTGGACCCCAAGGACGCCTACATACTGGACAACATCGGCAGAATACAGCACAAACTCGGCAACAGGAAGGAGGCGCTGAAGTGTTTCTCCGAAGCCGTCAAGATTGAGCCGTCTAGCGTCATCCTTTGGAACGAACTTGGAGTTGTCCATGAGGAGCTGAACTCCTTCGATCAGGCGATAGCAGCGTTCGACAACGCTCTGAAGATCGAGGGGGACAACCTGAACGTACTTCTTAACAAGAAGAAGACCCTCATGAAATCTGAGCGTTTCACCGATGCCATCGATGTCTGTGACAAGATCATATTGCTGAGCCCAAAGGACCATGAGTCGATGTTCGACAAGGCGCGAGCCTTGCATGCGTTGGAAAGGCATGACGAGGCGCTCACGTTTGTGGAGGCCTCGCTGACACTGTCGCCAGAGGCAAGGGGCGCCATGAAGCTCAAGAAGGACACTCTCATCCGTCTGAATCGTCACGCTGATGTGGTTGATTGGTCGAACAGAATGCTCAGCGTCAACTCGGGTGATTACGAGACGATGCATGACAAGGGCATTGCACTGGTCAAGCTTGGGAAGGTGCACGATGCCATCAAGACCTTCGAGAAAGGGCTCAGGACCGCGCCGAATCAGCTACCATTGCTGGAGAGTCTCAAAGAGGCGTACAAGCAGGCCAAGAAGGATGCGGAAGTCGTTGATGTCTGCGACAGGATCATATCTATCGATCCATCCGACAAGAAGGCCAACTTCGACAAAGCAGTCGCCTTGGATAGGATGGACAGGGTCGATGAGGCAGTCATCACGTACCTCGCAGCCCTGAAGAACGACCCCAAGAGCGCGCAAGTGTTCTACAACATCGCGGCGTTGTTCCTCAGGATCGGCAAGAACAAGGAGGCTCTGGACTACGTCAAACAGGGGATATCCTCAAATCCGTCGGATGCCCCGCTCTGGCGTCTGAGGGGAAAGGCGACCTTCGCGGAGAAGAACTTCGAAGAGTCCGTCAAATCCTGGGAGAAAGCCCTGAAGCTCGATCCTGATGACCTCGTAACGGGCAAGCATCTGGGCAGGGCATTGATGGAGCTCAAGCGGTACGAGGAGTCGTTGGTCAGATTTGACTCGGTCATCAAGGCGGATCCATCGGACGTCGAGGCCTGGACACTGAAGGCAGACGCACTCCAATGGCTGGAGAATTCCGAGGGAGCCCTCGAGGCAATCAAGCAGGCGTTGAAGCTGACGCCGAACGCGGCGAACCTGCTCCTCAGGAAGGGACGCCTGCTCACCAAGCTGGATCACAGAGAGGAGGCACTGGCAGCGTACGACTCTGCCCTGGCCGTATCTGTGAAGGACCAGGCAGTCCTCAACGAGAAGAAGAACCTCCTCAAGTCTCTCAAGAGATATGAAGAGGTCATCCTAACGTGTGACGAGATACTTGGCGTATCGCCGAGCGACAAGGACGCATATGTCGATAGAGGCAGCGCCTCGCTCCTGCTCAAGAAGCCAAACGATGCGCTGTTTGCCTTCAACAAAGCGCTCGCCATCGACAATGACGACCTGGATACGCTCGAGCTGAAGAAACTCGCCCTCAAGGAGCTCGACGACAACGAGGCCGTCGTTGACGTGTGCGACCGCATACTAGAGCTGAGTCCGAAGAACAAGATCACCCTTGCTGACAAAGCTGGTGCCCTGGAGAAGCTCGGCCGACTTGACGAAGCTCTGGAAAGCTACAGCAAAGCCATCGTGCTGGACTCGAAAGACGTGTTCCTCTGGAACCGCAAAGGGTCTCTGCTGCTCAACGGCGGAAAGGCCGCCCAGGCCGCGGAGGCGTTCGAACACGCCCTGAAGCTGGATAACAACCAACCGTTCGTGCTGAACAACCGCGGGAAGTCGTATCTGGAGCTCAGGAGATATGAGGAGGCTCTGACGGACTTCAACAAGGCCATAGACATCTTGCCGAAGATTCCAGACTTCCACACGGACCAAGGTAGGGCGCTCGCCGCGATGGGCAGATACGACGAGAGCATCGACTCGTTCAACGAGGCAAGGCGCTACGCCCCGAAGGACATCTCAGCGCTGAAGTACATGGGCATGGCCTTGCTGAAGCTGAACCGTGTCTCCGAAGCGCTTGGATGCTTCGACGAGGCGATACGTCAGGGATCTCTAGACAGGGATCTATGGACCAGCAGGGCCAAGGCCTCCGAGGCTGCGGGGGAGAAACAGGAGGCCGCGAGGTCATATCTGAAAGCGCTCGAGATTGACCCTGCGGACACGGTCGCCTGGCACCGGCTTGGGCTTCTCTCCGTCGAGATGGAGATGTTCACGGAGGCCAACGACTGTTTCGACCGCACTTTGGAGCTCGACGACTCCAATTCCAAGGTATGGATGAGCAAGGGGTTCGTCATGGAGAGGCTGGAGGCGTTCGAGGAAGCAGCCTCCGCCTACGACAGGGCCATCGGCCTGGACTCCAACGACAAGGAGGCTTGGAAGAGCAAGGGATACGCCCTGCTCGAGGTGGGCAGCCCGGAGCAGGCTCTTCGATGCTTCGACCACGCGTTGACGATAGATCCATACTTCGAAGCTGCATCAGAGGGGCGGAATGCCGCAGAGCAGGAGATCCGCACAACGAAGATAGAGGACTACTCGAGGGCGGTTCTCGACTTCGAGTACTCTCATGGGAGACCGGTGTCGAAGGAGGAGGCATTCAGGGTCTGCGGGATACCATACGCCTTCCTCAACGACGTCCTCGGTTATCTGAGCGACGACGGCGAGATGAAGCTGTCAGAGCTCCGGATGGACACATTCAACAGATACGAGCAGCTCTCCAGGGAGGTGCTGGTCGCGACCATGCTCAAACGCGACCTGTCAGCACACGGCCTGCGCCTGTGCGACATCACGGTGAACTTCCCTGAGCTCAAGGTGTCCAGCGCGAAGCGCATCCTGAACTACATCCGAGCAGTGGAAGAGCACCAGTTCAGCACAGAAGTCACCGACCAGCAGACGGACTCGTTGCTGAGACGCGCCCTGGAGCTTCCAGACGACCAGAAGAACGTGCTCGGACTGATCCGCAATTTGGGCGTCGGCGTCTACCAGGCAAGACAGCTCGTGACGATACTCATGACATTCCACGAAGGTGGCGTCGAGTCCCCAACGATAACGCTGAGTTCGATAGTCGGCGAGAGCTTCGGAGATTACTCGCCGTACGAGGGCGGGGCACTATCGCCCGAGCCGGGCCCCGTCAGAGGCAGGAGACGCGCTCCTCCCATGGACGATAGATATGAGGCGGATGAATCCTACGAGGAGGAGGAGGAGATTGATGAAGAGCCTGCCCCGCGCAGGAGGATGACCAGGAGCAGCCCGCGTAAGGCCCCAAAGCCAAAGAGCAGGCCGAGGAAAGTCACCACTGATGAGGAGGAGGATGAAGGCGAAGAGGATGAGGACGCACCGGCCGACCTCGTTGGCAGACGCTGCCTCTTCCACGGGGGGATAGCTGTCAGCAGATGTCCCAAATGCAAGGCTGTGTTGTGCAAGGAGTGTGTTAGAGGCTCTGACAAGTGTCCCCGGTGCAACGCGCGGCTAAAAGGCGCTTCCCACGCTAAGAGGAAACCTCCAGAGGATGATGAAGAGCAGGAGGATGATGACTCCGAGCGGATCGCAGCCAAACCGCCGAAGAGGCCGAGGCGTAAGAGCGACGACGGTGGCAAGCTAGAGGATCTCTCACGGCTGTGAGGCCGGAGCCTATCCGTGAAGGCGGGCGGTCAGGTCAGCCACTCTCTGACCGTACCTGATACACATCTTCTCAGCACGCTTGTCCGGCTTCTGTATCGATACGGGCCCGTAGTGGTCCCCTTCAGGATCCCCACATATGACCATACCGTGTATCAGCAACGCTTCAAGTATCGCGATGACCGTCGTCTCGTTGCCCCCTCCAACATTATGGCTCGAGGAGAACGCTCCGCCAACCTTTCCATCAAGCTCGCCATGGTACCTGACGCTCTTGTCGAGTAGCTTCTTGATTTCAGCGGACATTAGGCCGTAGTACGTCGGGGATCCAATCACAATACCATCGTAGGTCAGGAGCGATTTCGCCGTGACATTGGCAACGTCTTTTATGTCAACATCCACTTTCCTCGACCGCACACCCTTCTCTATGAGCTGAGCCATCTTCTTCGTGTTGCCCGAGCGCGAGTAGTAGCATATCAGTATCTTCGGCATATCAAACACCGCCGGACACGGCATGCGCCACTGACGACTAAGTAGTTTCCGGACTCCCCTCACGCCAATGCGATGCCCGTCGTACGCAAACCTTGAAGTGGTTGGGGATTCCTTGTCCCCCTCATCGAGGAGAACTGGCACTATGCGTATCTGCAACAGATGCCGACAGGAAACCGACGCTATGTTCTGCCCTAGATGCAAGGTATTGACTTCCATTCCAAGGGATAGGATGGCACCGGTGAGATCCGTTCAGGGCGAGACATTCGAGTGTACCGTATGGCAGGGTTCTAACAGGTCCAGGGGCATCGAAGTCGGCACGGAAAACAGGGACAAGTACTTCTCGAAGGACCATGACATGGTCATCCTACACATCGAAGGACTCCGGACGATAGCCAAGCTGGGAACGGGCTTCTGGAAAAAGCCAGCGACGATCAAGAAGGCCCTCGGAGATGATGGAAAGGACCAGTTGGCCAAGTTCTTGTCGAAGCATCATCTGCTTCCTCCTGAACAGTCCCTTAAGGAGAAAGGCATCGTGGATACGCTGATATTCGAGGTCATTACACCATCTGAGGAGTTCAAGGTGTCCGTCGTCGAGAGGTCCCAGGCTGAGGAAGGCCAGGACGCCGATTAGACCAGCCTGAGCTCCTTCCCGACCGTCTCAAAGGCGGCGATGGCCTCATCTAGGTCTTCCCGCGCAAGACCCGCGTTCATTATCGTCCGAATCCTTGCGCCGTTCCTCGAGACCATCGGGAACACAATGGGCAGGGCGAAGACGCCGAGGTCGAAAAGGCAATTGCTGAAAGTCTTGGCCGCTGCGCTGTCGCCGATCATGATTGGCACTATCGGGGTCGTACTCTTGCCGGTGTTGAAGCCGGCATCCCGAACACCCTTTCTGAAATACTCGGTGTTCTCCCACAAACGCCTCACGTGCTCAGGTTCCGTCTCAAGCACGTCTATCGCTGCGACGCAGGCCGCCACAACGGCTGGAGGGTGCGACCCGCTCAGAAGCCATGTCCTTGATTTGTTCAGAGCGAAGTTGACTAGGTCCCTGCTGCCCGAGACATGACCACCGACGACACCGAAAGCCTTGGAGAATGTGCCCATCTCGACTTGAACAGAGCCTCGGTCGAGCCCGAAGTGCGACACTATACCTCTGCCACCCTCCCCGAGGACACCTTCACCGTGGGCGTCATCGACATAGACCATCGCGCCGTGCTCCCCTGCGATCTTCGCTATGTGGTCTAGAGGAGCGACATCGCCGTCCATGCTGAAGACACCATCTGTGATTACCAGTATCCTGCGGTACGGCGGTGAGTGCTTCTCAGCCTGAGCAAGGACCTCTTCAAGGTGCGAAGGGTCACAATGCCTGTAGACCGCTCTGTCCGCCTTGGACAGTCTCACGCCGTCGATTATGCTCCCATGGTTGAGCTCGTCGCTGACAATCAGATCGCCGGAATCCGCCAGCTGGGGAATGAGGCCCGCGTTGGCCGCGAAGCCTGTTTGGTAAACCAGAGAGGACTCGGCACCCTTGAATGTGGCGAGGCGTCTCTCCAGCTCGACATGTAGGTCCATATTCCCTGCAATCGGCCGGACGGAGCCAGATCCCGCACCATGACTCGCTGCAGCGGCTGCCGCGGCCTCCTTCAGCCTCTTGTGGTTGCTGAGGTTAAGATAGTTGTTCGAACACAGCATGAGCACTTCACGGCCGTCGACTCTGCACCGCGGGGTGCTCGCGCCCTCTAGAACTCTCAACCTCCAATCCAGTTCCTTGTCCACGAGCGCTTCATACTCTTTCCCGAGGAAGGACACAGGATCTCTCAACTTCATCCCCTCACCATTCGGGCGTCAACGAGACCTTGGCGGATTGACGAGTATGTATGAGTTCCATGCCATAGGCTATGTCCCGGATCGGCAACGTGTGGGAGATTATCTGCGAAAGCTTGTCGCGGAAATCCTCGTTCTCAAGCACGCTGTACATCTCGTCCCAGGTCTCGAACATCTTTCTGCCCGTGATACCATGGACGACAGCAGACTTGAAGGTAATGGCGTTGTTGACATCGATTGTGACGGGGTCAGGGTATAGCCCGAGTACAGACACCCTGCCTCCAGGCGTCAGCACATCGAAGACCTGTCTCAGGGCGGCCGGCGCTCCGGACATTTCGAGAGAGATATCGACTCCGTCCCCGCCCGTCTCCTCCATCACTGCGGATGTGAGTTGCTCGGTTCCAACCGAAGCGTCAATGACCAGGTCTGCCCCCATCTTCTTGGCCAGGTCGAACCGCTTTGCCTCGCTGGCCATCTCGGATGCTATTACCTTGCTAGCGCCCAAGACCTTGAGCATGGCGATGGACATCAGGCCGATAGGACCGCATCCGGCAACGAAGACTGTCATCCCGCGTATCCTGTCAGCGCATTCGTCTGGCAGGACTGTGAACGTCGCGTTGCCGAGCGGTTCGAGAAGGGAGCCCAACTTGGGATCGAGGTTCTCCGGGAGGACTCTGGCGTTCATTGCCGGGATGCGTATGTACTCTGCGAA
>JBFEPA010000061.1:0-8262 GCA_041550275.1 Thermoplasmata archaeon
AGGAAATGCCTCCTCTGGCTCGCCGCGATCCTCGCGAGCCTCACGGCCTCGTCCTGGCCTATCACTC
The DNA here is from genome assembly GCA_041550275.1 of Thermoplasmata archaeon. Taxonomy (GTDB): domain Archaea; phylum Thermoplasmatota; class Thermoplasmata; order UBA10834; family UBA10834; genus UBA10834. Next base: position 68 of record JBFEPA010000061.1, read on the forward strand.
GCTCGAGCGGGTCGGAGGATATCCTTATGTCCTCCGTTGTCTCGATTGATTCCAGCAGTCTGGACTCTTCCGTGTGATCCTCTTCATTCATGGCGTTCCACGGTTCAGGTTAGGTCTTCCTTCGTCAGCACTGTGACGTTTGTCGGAAGCTTGGCTACATTCCCTACCTTGACACCTACTACCGTGGTGATATCCTTTTCGACAGCCAAGTCGAGAACCCTCTGGGTTATGATGCCGTCCAAAACGACCGCCTTCGCGCGCGCACCCTCGTCTTTGAGGGTATCGGCCAGCTTCGCCACCTGGACCTCCAAGAGCGCGTTTCCGCCCTCGTCCAGCAGCTTGGCCTTCGATGTCGTGTTGAGCTCCGTCAGGATCTCCTTGAGACGCGATTGCTCGGGAGAGAGCTTCTTGCCAGTGTCGCGGTCATCCCTGCTACTGGTGCTGGGGCCGCCGCCTCTCTCAGGCCGTCTCCGGCTGCGGTCGTCGTCGTGTTTGTGGCGATCCTCCCGGCGGCCCTGGGACCTTTCCGTTTTATCGCCATTGCGGTGATTCCCCGCTGTGAGGTTGAACATTTCTGCAAACTGGTCCGCAGGTATCTTGTTCCTTAGGCATTTGACCATCTGCTTCTGCGTCAGCTCCTCCACCTCTTGGCTCTGAGGCGCCTTGGCGATGAAGTCTATCTCCGCAACCTGCATCAGCTCTCGGACGATCAGCTCGCCGCCTCTGTCCCCGTCCACGAATGCTGTGACGACCTTCTCCTTTGCCAGGTCGATTATGGTCTTCGGGATATTGGTTCCCTCGACCGCTATCGCATTCTTGATACCGTACTTGAGGAGGTTCAGAACATCCGACCGCCCCTCGACCACTATGATCGCATCGGAGTCGTCGATGTTCGGTCCTGCGGGCAGCCTCTCACGGCCGTAGTGCACTACCTCTTCCATCTGGAATGTCTGACGGACGGAGTCCGTCAGGTCGCCGCCGCTCGTCTTCGAGGTCTTCATGAGCTCCGTCAGGAGCTGCTTCGCCCTCTCGACGATCTTGTTTCGCTTGGCCACCCTGACATCCTCGACCTTCTCTATCGATATCCTCGCCTTGCAGGGACCGACCCTATCGATCGTCTCAAGTGACGAGGCAAGTATCGCGGTCTCGACCTGGTCGAGGCTGGATGGAACGTAGATTGTTCCCTCCGACTTGCCCTTGTTCGAAGACACCTCGACCTCTATCCTGCCTATTCTTCCGCTCTTCTGCAGGTCTCTGAGGTCCAGCTCTTCGCCGAGCAGTCCCTCGGTCTGTCCGAATATCGCGCCGACTATGTCGGGCTTCTCAACAATTCCATCAGTCGAAAGTCTCGCCTGAATCAGATATTTCGTCGTACTTGGATCTATGTCCATTCTCTCGCCTCTATGGCGAAGAACAGCCCATCACTTCCCCTGTCCAGGTTCAGCTTAAGCTGGCTGGTTTCAGCTCACATTGCGAAACTGAGTTTTTGACAAACGTCCTGCAGGTGTGTCGCGTGCACATGCATGCGACGCCATCCGTGCTCTGACATTGATCGTGATTTCGGCAATTGTAAGGCTAAGCGCTGTTCTTCGGCTACTACTAACACGCCCTCTGATAAATACTTTTGCTTTTTTTCGATAAAATTGTCAAGCCATAGCCAGTATCGCCGTCGCTAGCCTCCTGACACGACCGATATCAGCCTGACCTCGTCTCCATCCTGCAGAGGGCGGTCGATAGGGACAGGCTCTCCGTCTATGACGGCTATCCAAGCGTCCGGGAAGAGGTCTAGCCCCCTCATGAGTCGTTCGACTGTGTCGCCCTGGGGCAGGTCTAGCACGATGGTCTCCTTCTTCACGGGCAAGATATGGACGATAATCCTCATCTGTCTCTTTGCCCGGGTACGCGTTCGCTGTTCAAACCCTTTTCCACGTGTTGCTGACAGCGACCCTTCAAATCGTGATACTTACATCCTCCCGATTGAAAACGACAAATACTTGACCGATGATGCATTGGCGTCGTCCAGAGATGCCGAGGTAGCTAAGCCCGGTTTAAGGCGGTAGCCTCGAGAGCTACTGGTGCTTGTCACCACGGGAGTTCAAATCTCCCCCTCGGCGCCTCAAAGGTCGCTACGTGGATCAGAGCGCGGTCGGCGGGTGATCACTCCTGCGCAGGTCTAAGGAAATCGTGGCATACGCAGCGTCCTTCACCGGTCCGGTCGCAGGCAACGCCTTCCTCGCGATGGTGGGCGTCCTGGCAGCGGAATGGAACGCCTCTGAGGAAGCAGTCCTCCTGGCAATACCCGCGTTCATGCTCCCGTTCGCCATCATACAACTCTTCTCTGGGGTGCTCTCCACGGCGTACGACCGCCGTTTCACGCTGAGCATAGGGCTGGTTGTCTACATCGCTGGTTCGTTCGCGGCGGCCGCCTCTCCTTCCCTGGAGATGTTCCTCGCATCGAGGGTGGTACAAGGAGTCGGGTACGCCTTCGTTGCGCCAGTGCTCGTGCCGATAGTGTTCGACGTGGCGGGCAAGGACCGTCAAGGTCTCGCCATGGGTTACCTGGGTAGCACGAGCACTGCCGGTGTGACCATAGGGCCGCTCCTGGGCGGCCTGTTCGCCGAGACGAACTGGCGGCTGGCCTTCATTGCCATCGCAATCATGGCATTCGTCGTTCTCGTGGCCGTCCTGGTGGTCTTCAGAGGCGAGCCTCAGATCGCCAGCAGGTCTAAGTCGACCGGTGTGTTGCGCCAGCTCGGGTCGACTGGCAGGAACAGAGATGTCGCTCTGTTGTCCGCTGCAGGTTTCGTGGCGTTCGCGACGTTCGTCGGCGTGATATCATACCTTTCTGTTCATCTGAGCGATGAGGTAGGTATGAGCGCCGGTGAGATTGGCTTCGTGCTGATGTTCTCCGGCCTCTCCGGCGTGTTCCTGTCGCCGGTGGCGGGCAAGCTCGTTGACAGACACGGTACTCGCTGCTGCGTGTCGGTCGGCTTCGTCGTGGCAGTGGCAGCCGCGCTGGCATTGCTGGCTGCCGACGATCTGTACCTGTACGCTGTGATACTGGCAGTGATGGGCATCGGCTCGAGCTTCATATGGTCTCCCATGCTGACCATGCTGATGAGAGCGTCTGTGGGTAGCAAGGACACGTCGTCGTCGATATTCAACTCCGCGAGGTTTGCTGGGTATGCGGTCTCCCCCGTGATGCTCGCCCCCGTGTTTGTGGCCCAGGGGCTCGATGGCGTGATCCTTGTCTGCGCCGCTGCCAACCTGGCCTGCCTCGCCCTCGTCCTGGCAACGCGTAGGGCCCTGAACCGAGGATAGGGGTTAATTAGAGTCCGGCACATTCACCACATGGATGAGACGAAAACGCATGCTGATGGTCGTCTGCGACGGCGTCTCGGACCGCCCCGTCAAGCAGTTCGACAACGAGACCCCGCTACAGGCTGCGAAAAAGCCTGCGATGGACGCTATTGCCAGGAACGGCATATCTGGCATCATGGACGTCATCGCCCCCGGCGTTGTGCCTGGAAGCGATACCGCCCATCTTGCGCTGTTGGGCTACGACCCGTACAAGGTATACACTGGCAGGGGGCCCATCGAGGCGGCAGGCGCTGGCATAGCTCTCAGGAAAGGGGATGTGGCTTTTCGGTGCAATTTCGCCACGAGCGGGGACGGCCAGATGGTCACCGATAGGAGGGCCGGAAGGATACGATCTGGCACCGCCGACCTCGCGAAGGTCCTCACGGGCATGAAGCTAGACGATGTGGAAGTGATATTCAAGGAGGGCTCCGAACACCGGGCGGTCCTCGTTCTGCGTGGGCCCGGACTCGACCATCGCGTCTCTGAGGTTGACCCGCATTCCGAAGCGACGATCCTGCGCTCAGAACCCCTGGTCCCCAGCGCTGAGAAGACCGCTCGTCTGTTGAACGAGTTCGTTCGTATGTCGCACGAGGTTCTGTCGGACCACAAGGTGAACAAGGAGCGAGAGAGGGAGGGCCTCCCGAAGGCCGACATCGTCCTCCCGAGAGGCGCGGGAAGCGTGGGCGATATCAAGCCCATGTCGGATCGCTTGGGGCTGAGCTGCGCTGGCGTTGCTGGCGTGACCCTCGTTAAGGGTCTGTGCCGGATGGTAGGCATGGAAGTTGTCGACGTGCCGGGAGCGACGGGTGGGTTGGATACTGACTACATGGCGAAGGCGGAGGCAGCTCTTCAGTCCCTCGATACCCACGACTTCGTGCTCCTGAATGTCAAAGCTCCCGACATCGCCGGGCACGACGGTGATTTCCGGCTCAAGGTCCAGGTCGTTGAGAGCATAGACATGATGCTGGGTCGTATCCTCAAGGATCTGCACGAGGATGTCGTAGTGGCTCTGACGGCAGACCATTCCACTCCGATAAGCGTGAGAGACCACAGTGCGGACCCCGTTCCCGTGACTGTCTCAGGCGCCGACTCGAGGATCGACTCAGTGCGCAAGTACGACGAGATCTCCGCAGCAGCAGGAGCCCTCGGAAGGATCCGAGGAATGGACTTGCTGCCCATAATGATGGGAATGGCTAACAGGTCCGAGAAGTTCGGCGCATGAAACAATTCATGCTGCGGACACTTCGCGGTTTATCATGTCTTCGTGGATATGGCCAGTGACCGTCAGGTCCACCTGGTTGACGCCGTTCAATGCAGACAGCCTCCGCTTGATGTTCAGAGCGAAGTGAACCCCCAAGGGGCAGAAGGGCGATGTCGGGCGGAATGTGAGGGCCACGCGGTCAGCGGAGACCGATATGTTCGACAGAAGCCCCATGTCGTAGAGGTTCATGTCTGTGTGCGGGTCGATTATCTCCTTCAAGACGTTTATTACCTGCTCTTCTGTCAGCATTCAGTGTCCCACCTGTTGGATCGATAAGTTGCCTGTAACTGGACTTGTTCCATCGTAGTTTAATCTGTTGTCTGTGTGGTTCGGGTCTTCTTCTCAGACGTTGTGTCTCTGCTTCTTGAAGTAGTCGAGCACTATCTTCCGCTGGCCCTTCCTGAGGATCTCGGACAGCGTCGAGGGCGAGACTTCGAACATCCGCGCCAGCTCCCTGAGGCTGATGCGTTTTGGATAGTCGAAGTAGCCTCTGTCAAAGGCGACCTGGGTTATCTTGTCCTGCCTGTCCGTCAGGGACTCCTTGTCATCTATCTTCGTGAGCTTCACCAGCTCGGCGTCTACGCTCTTCTCCTTGAGGTGGTCGAAGATGTCCTTGAGCACCTTCTTGTCGCTTAGGATGAGCGTCCACTCGACCTTGCCCTCGTCCTTGGACTGAGCAGAAATCAGAAACACATCTGCGTCCGTGAGGATCCTGCATATCTGGCATCTCGCGGTGGTGACCGCGCTGATCACCTTCCCCTTCTCCGTCACAGTTGTGTCGACCTTCGTGACCAGGGGGTTCTTCCTGATGGCCTCAAGGACTTCCTCTATCACTTCGGACGATGCAGATATCTCCACCAGGTCCTTGACACCTTCCGCCTCGTACGGCATCCTGTCGATGACCCTGATGCCTGCGGGATACCTCAACGAGACATCGCTCATCCAGTTCTCCGGTTCACGAAGCGATATGATGGCCTCCATCATGTATTCCGATGCCCCTCCAGGATGTATCTCCCGGACTCCTTGGGTGAGAGGGTATACAGCGTATATCAAACTTGACCTGCGCCTGGGCATCGGGGAGGGCATTTTCGCTGACCTTCCGAGCTTCTTAATTATCGCTAATGGGATTGCCGATTGGGATGGACCTATCGGCCTTTGACCGTTCGGCAGTGATGACTGACACCCCTGGCCTGTTTGAGGAGATACTCTCCAGTGACGACATCAGGGCCAAGTCCTCAAGGTGTGTCTACTGCAAGGGCTCGAAGATGCTCTGCGGCAAGAGCCGATGCAGCGTCCTGGCAAGATACTTCTCCGCTGTCAGAACCAAGGAACGGATCGACCGTCTGGACATCGATGGCAACTCCCCCCCGAGCGTGTTCGTCGGCCGGATGGGCTACCCGAAGGTGGCGATTGGTCCGATGATACCTCCGATTCACGGTGACACATCTCTCCTTGACACACCTGAGCGCTGGGTCGGCCTTTCGATAGACGACATAATCGGGTTCAGGTCGAACATGGTGAGGGGGATGCACTGGGTCGATGTCGGCGATGTCGCAAGCTCGAACAAACTGGTCAGCAGGACACGGGAGCTCGCGCTGGCTCGGAGACCTCCCGAGGTCGATGCCGAGTTCAGGAAGAAGCCTGTTGGGAGGCTGACAGTAGATGACGACGTACAGCCATTCGGACCATCCGCGCCTCTCGAGAAGTTCGACATCTCCAACTGCAGGTTCGACAACAGGCTGGAGAAGGCCTCCTCCGACACAGACCTTCTTGCCCGGGATGCCATCGTTTCGCTGTATGACAGCGGCTCACTGGTGTCGCAGATCCAGCGTGCCTTCAGCGTAGGTGCCTTCGGCCTCGAGAAGCGCCGCAGGTTTGTGCCCACCCGATGGAGCATAACCGCCGTGGACAGTCAGCTTGGGATGCACCTGTTGGATAGCACCAAGACATACCCGTTCATAAACGAGTACAGGGTCTATGAGACTCACAGCCTGGACAACAGGTGGGCGGTGCTCATGACCCCGAGTTCGTGGAAGTACGAGCTGATAGAGGCATGGTATCCCAATACCGTATGGAACCCTTACAACGACCGCATCGCAATAATGTCCGACCACGAGTTCTTCGATGGTCGCAAGACGTATGCGAGCATAGGAGGATGCTATTATGCTGCACGTCTGGCGGTCAACGAGTTGCTCTCGCGAGAGAGGAGGCAGGCAGGCGTATGCATCATGCGGGAGGCTCATCCTGGGTACATACTTCCTGTCGGAGTCTGGAACGTCAGGGAGAATGTAAGGAGCGCTTTATCGAGTCCACCGAAGAGGTTCCCCACCCTGAGGGGCGCTCTTACGCATGTGTCCGCAATCATGGATATCCCGATGTCCCGTTGGATCAAGAGCAGCGCGGTGTTGAAGGATTCCCTGTACCAGAGGAGGATTGAGGACTTCTGGGGGTGACCCAACGGAAGTGAGGCTAGTTCGATGTTCCACCGCGACGACCCCGTCCCGGCTGCCGGGCCTCGACAGGGCCCTCAATCCTTACAGGGGCTGTGAACATTCTTGCGCATACTGTTACGCCCAGGATGTCACCCGGTTCGAAACGGGCCGCCCCTGGGGAGCGATTGTAGAGGTCAAGGTGGACATCGTCCAGAGGCTGAAGAGGGAGCTCGAGCGCGGCCTTGGTGGGGTGTACGGTGTCGGCACCGTGACCGACCCGTATCAGCCGCTGGAGGCTCGGCATCAGCTCACGCGCGGATGTCTATCAATGCTGAAACGTTATGGCGCGCAGGCGAGCGTGCTCACGAAATCCGAACTCGTGATCCGTGACATCGACATACTCCAGGGCTGGGAGAGCGTGGAGGTCGGCATGAGCATCGCCTGTGTGGACGAGGAGGTCGCACGGATCATCGAGCCAGGGGCTCCGCCCCCACAGTCGCGGTTTGAGGCATTATCATCGCTCGTTAAGGCGGGCGTCGATGTGTACCTTATGGCGGCGCCGATTGTGCCTGGGATTTCGGACTCCAAGCCGCTGCTGGAAGCACTCGTTGGGGCGACCGCCGACGCTGGCGTTCGCAGGGTGATGTGGGACCCTTGGAACCCGAAGCCGATAGCCTCGGCTCGTCTGGAGCACGCTCTTGAATTGGCAGGCAAAGAAGCGGTTGCAGCAAGGAGCCGTGCCAACATATCTGCTTCTGCACAGCTACGAGACTTGTGCAGTGCCCATGGCATTCAGCTTGTCGACGCGTTCTAGCAGTCTGCAGGCTCAATCGCATACGGCCGCATGGTGCGCTCATTTTATATAGAAGCTCTATCATACTCGAGAGACTGGAGGCAGACTAGATGTTGGGAAACCAACCTGTAATCGTACTGAGAGAAGGCACGGAAACGACGAAAGGTCGCTCTGCACACGCGAACAACATAATGGCGGCCAGGGCCGTGGCCGATGCCGTAAGGAGCACGCTCGGCCCCAAGGGCATGGATAAGATGCTCGTGGACAGCATGGGCGACATTGTGATGACAAACGACGGTGCGACGATACTCAAGGAGCTTGATATCGAGCACCCTGCGGCCAAGATGAT
>JBFEPA010000062.1:0-8119 GCA_041550275.1 Thermoplasmata archaeon
CGGACGGGTTCGGCGACACGCCTTACGAGGCTGACTTGGTCGTCGACCAATACCCGCTCATGAGGGCGCTCACAATGGACTTCGGCCCTGCAATTGAGGAAGAGGACGATGTCGAGGAAACGGACGATGATCCGACGCTCGTCATGACCATAGCGACCCTTGTCGTCATAGCATTCGCCGTCATAATCGCCCTATACTATACAAGGCGGAACAAGGGCACCGGACCGGGTCCGCAGCCGTAGCGCACGCTTGCCGGGCAGGTACCACTCAGAAGCCAGCCTCGGCTCGCTCTATAGCCTGAATCACCGCAGCAGGGTCCGGCTTCTCTGGCATGCTATCCGCATTCGCGTCTTCGTTGCAGGCGTACTCGACGGCCTCGCGGAGCGCTTCATCGTCGTGGTCGCACACTTCGCTGAGCTTGGTCGGCAGACCGACGCTCTCGCACCAGTCCACTATTCTCCGCACCTCGGCGTCAGGCCGGCCCTCATACAGCACCTGGACGATCGTGCCGTATGCGACGATCTCGCCGTGCTCCGCTTTCATCTCTCCAGTCTTGGTAAGCCCGTTGTGAAGTGCGTGTGCCAACGCGCAGCCGGAATTCTCGAAGGCTATCGTCGACGACAGTTTCACCGCCTCGATGACCTCATCGACCGCGTCGGTGTGCTCCCCGCGCTTAAGCGCCTCGACCGCGTCGCGCCCATGCCTCATCAGTGACTCGAAGGTCGCATTCGCCAGTGCCAGGGCGGCGTTGGTCGGCACCATCCCGCCTTTGCGCCGCATAGCTTCCGCGTGCGCCTCAGCCTCGAACTTCGCCGTCAGCGCGTCCCCCATACCCCAGACGAGATACTTGACGGGAGCTGATGCGATGACATCGGTGTCGACGATCACGACGGCTGGGTTCTCCGGCAGAATGACCGAATCCAGGAACTTGTGTTCCTTGGTGTACACGACGAACTCAGCACTCCCGTCTGCGTTAGTCGCGCACTGCGTCCCCACTGATATGACCGGAACAGACAGCTTCCATGCGACGGCTTTGGCGGTGTCCATAGCTCTTCCGCCGCCCACTCCAATCACAATGTTCGGCGCCATCCTCTTGCACTTGTGCACTAGCCTGTCGATCGTGGCGTATGTGCAGTCCCTTATCTGGTTGTCTACGGCGACTATCTCCACTCCGCTCTCTTCGAGCGAAGTCCAAATCATCTCCTCGGTGATGGATATCGCGGTGCGTCCGCCAATGATGTATGCCATATCCCCCAGCTTGCGAGCATTCTCTCCTAGGAGCGCAATCGCTCCTCTTCCTTGGATGTACTTGGATGCGGCTATCAGCTTCCTCTGATTGCGCATTACGGATCCATTTAGTCAACCCTTGCGTGATATTAAAAGCAAACCTTTTACAGACGTAGCAGATATGCTCAGACGCACAGAGTAACGAGGGGTTCGGGTTCATGGATGCTCACTCGTGTGGCTGCTGTTCCAGGAAGGACATCAAGTCCGAGACGAGAGCGAGATATGACGCTCAGTGGGAGCGATACGACGAGCGCGCCGCTGCTGAGCGTAGGCATAACAATTCTCCAATCGCAGACCCTCTGCTGAGGATGATCATGCCATTCACAGGCAAGACGATGGTCGACCTCGGCGTCGGCACCGGCGGGTTCGCTTTCCGCGCGATGGAGCTCAGCCCCCCGAACAGGATGATTGGCGTGGATTTCTCTGCGCGTGCGCTGCAGGTCTCGAAGGCCGTAGGGAGAACCCCAGCGTTCATCGAGATGGATTTCGAGGCGGTGAACGGCGACCTCGAGCGCGTCCCGCTCGCGAGCAGGTGCGCAGATGTCATCCTCAGCCAGGCGAGCTTCAACCTCCTGCCGGACAAGGAGGCCGGCATGAGGGAGATGGCGCGCATAGCGAAGCCGGGCGCTAAGATAGTCCTATCGGACGCGTTCAGGACTCGGAGGAAGTGCGAGGACGAGCCGTGGGGAGCGTGCGTCGGCGGCGCGGTCACGGTCGCCGAGTTCTCGACGCTCGCGCTCTCCGCCGGCGTAATGATATCGCAGCAGATCGACTTCACGAGGCAGGTCACGCAGCTCGTGACATCGAAGAAGTGGGACTGGCCGGAGTTCATCGAGCACAGGCTGGACTACAGGGGCTTCGTGATGTTCAAGGCTTGAAGCGGCAGCGTCATAGCCGGACTGTCGATTCTCTGCGGGTGGAATCGACTCAGCGTATACACATGGTTTGTCGGTCGCCATCTCGCGACCCATTGCATGTATATTTGGCACACTGAGGTTCGACTACGGATGGTCAAACCAGTTCTGAGAACCGCGTACGTATGACTCGTTCCGTAGTGTCCAGAATAAGGAAGATGCTGCCGATCAGCAAGGCAGTTCCAATGATTGGAGCGAGGATGTAACCCCATTCAACCGGTCCGAAGAGGCCGAAGCCGGTTGCATAACGGAAGGTGTACCCCCAGCTGTCAAAGGCTGACAAGCCCCAGAAATCACACACCATTACGGTCATTACTATCATCGGGATTCCATACTTGAGGCCGCTGAGTGCCGATGATGTGGCTGAAGGAACGGCGTGGATGAGCATTACGCATTTCGAGCAGCCTCGGGAAGCGGTGGCCACCCGATTTCTGGCGGAGACGAATCCGTTGAACGACATGAGAGTGGCCAGAGCGGTCAACGGAACCGAACAGGCGAGTGCAGCCCCGAGGTATTCGGAACCGAACGAGCGAAGCTGCCATAGGAGGAGGATGAAGAAGGCCAAGAACGGAACTGAGATAAGGCCCTGCATCAGTGCTTTCACGACGCCGTCAGCGTACGGTCTGAGATATGCTGTAGCAGTGCCAATCGTCATACCCGCTAGCAACGCCAAGAGGCCCGCAGAGATGGGTATCGCAATCAGTGCGGTGGCGCCATCAAGGAGGAGATCCGTTGACAGTTGAGGTGGCCACATGGTCCCAATCGGAGCAGTCTCCTCTGACGATAGCCACGGTCCAACAATTGCCAGCGCGACGATAGCGGCAAACACCGCGAGGGACACAACGCCGATAGTGCTTCTGAGATAGTCCTTGGCCACCCGGATGAGCGCTCCTTTGACCAAGCAGAGCAGTGGTGGGGATCGTGCGGCTTGCATGGTGGTATCAGCTGCAGCGGCTGGGCGGTCATCGTCCTCGCCGAGGCAGAGGTCCAGTCTGCGCTCCGGTCTCATCAGCGTCACTACCGTTTCCATCGCGATGTTCACTGTGAAGACTATCATTGCTAACAGGAAGAAGGATGCCTGCATCCTGAAGTATTCCGAATACCAGATGGCTTCCCTGAAGTACCATCCGAGACCCGGGAAATCAAACCACCATTCGGCAGACACGACGAATAGTAGTGCAGCGGCAACCATGAATTGCATGTTGGGCATCGCAGCAAAGAGGCTATCCATTAGATTCAGACGCTTCGGGGGCAGTGAGGCTGCTGCTTTTGTCTGTCCGTCCCTAACGCAGAGAATGAACGCTCCGATAGATGCCAAGACTATCGAAGCCAAAGGCATGATCAAGTACTCGATTTCAACACCGGATGAACCAAATGCTGCGCTTCTTCCGAGCGGAAGCAAGCTCCATTCGATGGAGAGATATTTCAACATGAAGAACTGCCATGCAACGATGGGCACCGAGAACAGTGCAAGAGTTGCTATGGACATAGCCTGTTTGGTGATGTATGATCCGATTCTCGAGATGGCACGGCCAGCAAGGGCTCCAACGACCAGACACAGGGACAACGCCGCTCCAAAAAGAATGAGGGTCTTCCACATGGCTGAGTAGATGTAGTCACTTATTTCGGTCTGAGTAACATGGGTGAAACCGAAATCGCCCGTTAGCATATCGCCGATGAACCTGAAGTACTGCAAGAGCAGCGGCTGGTCGAACTCGGTGACCGTCTCCGATAGCCAATCCGTATACTCCACGGGCGCCGCGCTGGGAGAGTATGGACGGCTGGGGAGCGCCAAATTGGCCGTGTTGTCAGGAAACACTCGGAACAAGCAGAACTCGGCCGTCAGTATCACGAAGAGACCGATAGCAAGGACCATCAACCGCCTCAGAATGTACCACGACAGTCTTTCCATATCCTCCCACCGCTCGACGCGTTTCCTGAACGGGACCGATTGCTCTTATAGGTTCTGTTGGAGTGCAATGTCTCAGCGTTGGAATTATGCGATGTCATTTCCATCCATAGGCACTGGATTGTGGAATTTTCAGGATGATAACACGGAACCTCACAGCAGTCCGGACCGGAGGCGCAGGTTCTCGAATGCCCTATCCATTGTTGACGCAGTAGCGGTCTAGCTCGTAGCTCTCGTGCGGCATCTCCTCCGCATCCATCGCCCGCTGGATGAACTGCCCACAGTTGCTGCCTATCTTGTTCTCTTCGAGCTCACCGATGCTGAGGATTACGTCGTAGCCGCTCTTTCTGAACTTGTCGACCAGTCCTCGGGATGGGTCTTCTATCTTCGGGTCTATCACCGACTTGAGCGATTCCTCCTTCGACCGTACGGTCGGGTTCAGCGGCGTGAGCTTGATGATGAACTTGTCAGGGTCGAAATGCTTCCTTATGACGTCGACATCGATTGGATAGCCCTCGGCCGGGGCAAAGTTAAGGGTGATCTTCTTGTCGCCGGCAGTGAGGTCGACGAACCGATTAGCGTAGGCTGCTATCTCCTCCAGTGAGAGCTTTTTGGACGGTATCATCTCGTCGCGCTTCGCTTCGTCGGTCGTATGTATGGAGAACTGCAGCTGGAACCTGCCGTTCGAGTAACAGTCGTTCTTGACATCGATCAGCTTCTCGAGGAACTCCCTCGCGCCGCCTCCACTCGGCGCGACGGTCGATAGGGATGCATACAACCCAGGGGCATCGAACATCTCCGGTAGCACACGTAGCGCATCCAGCACGGCGGGGTTGAGCGTCGGCTCCCCCATCCTTGCGAACTGCACCTTGAACTTCGAGCTGGGTATCTTCCTGTCGGGGTATCTCCTGCGGACGACGTAGTCTATCTGCGAGACTATCTCTTCCGCCGTCATCTTGCCTGAGTAGTTGCCGCCCGCGTCGCACATCTTGCACTTGACCGGACATCCGAACATGGAGGACACTATCAGGACCCATTTCTTCTCGCGCGGATTCGGCGGTTGGAGCGACTCGACGAACTCGACCAGGTGGTCGCCCTTCTTCTGTGCGCCTCCATCGTCCTCCCTCATACGCGCGACATAGACCTTCGCGAGGTCGTCCCTGCCGTACTCAGCCACCACTCTCATCCGTGTTCACCTCTGTGGTCCAGTAGCCGTTCGACCATCATCGCGGCATGGACGCCATCGCCAACGGCAATAGCAGCCTGCCGATTCTTCCCCCTCACGACGTCGCCAACCATGAATAATCCAGAGACGCCGGTCTCCGGCGGTCTATCCATGACAATACACCCGAGCAGCCCTCCTTCTATGAAGTCGTTCCTGGGCTCGCGTCCGAACGCGACGACCACGATGTCCGAGACAGTCTCGCGATGGCCTTCATCGCCATCCGATGCGACAGACACTCCGGTGGGCGTCTCGGCGAGGTTCGTCACCTCACAGCCCACGATGACCTGCACACCCCGTTCGCGAGCCCTATCGGCCAGCAGCTGCAAGCAGGTCGGTCGGGATCTGGTGAGTATCGTCACAGACGCGCCTTTGTCGCTGAGGTTGATGGCGTAGTCGAACGCCGCATCTCCACCTCCAAGGATCGTCACGCGCTTGCCCCAAACGATCTCCTGGGACAGAGACGAGACCTCGTAGAACAGGCTCGTGCCCTCGATGGCTTCCGCGCCTGGGATGGCGGTCTTTCCGGGAACGGTCCCCGATGCGATGATCAGCGTGTCTGAGATGTAGGTCGCGTCAGCCGTCTGCGTATAGAACGATCCGTCTATGAGGCTCACCTTCTGAACCGTGGTTCGTTTCATCCGCACCTCTAGACGCTTCAGCTGGTCGCCTATCAGCGCCGCCAGTTCGCTTCCGACGATGCCGTCGGGAAAGCCGGGGTAGTTCTCCACGAGGTTCGCCTCGCGCAGCAGCCCACCAGGCTCTCCGTCATGGATTAAGAGCGGATCGTATCCCGCACGCCTGAGATAGATGGCGGAGGCCGCTCCTCCAGGCCCCGCGCCTATGATTACGACGTTCAATCGCTCTTCCATCCGAGCACCTCCTCGGTAGTGACAGGTATCACGAAGCCGTCCGTTAGCGTCCTCAGACTGGACATATGCAGGTCGTCGTCGCTGGACGCCGTCGCGTCGATCACGAAGTAGACGTCGAAATCCCGCATGAACGCCTCCCTGGCGGTGGTCTCACAGCAGAGATGCGTCATCACGCCCGTGACGACCAGGCGCTGTATGCCGGCTGAGCGGAGCATCTCCTCGAGCCCCGTCCCGATGAACGCGCTGTACCTCGTCTTTCTGAGGACAACGTCCCCCATCGCGGGCTTGATCTCAGGGGCGATCTCCGAGAGCGGGTCGCCCTCGCGTATGTTGTCGTTCCACCACCTCTCCATGACGCCCAATGGTTCATCGTCGAGATAGGCGTGTCTGGTGTATATGACAGGCCGGTCCATCTCCCTGAAACGGTCGACGACCTTCGCGATGTTCGCAAGCACGGCCCTGCCTCTGGGGATGCACGCATGCGATTCTTCGTCGAGGAAGAACTGCTGCATGTCTATCACGAGAAGCGCGGAATCGTTTGGCCGGAAGGCATACTGCGCCTCTCTCTTGTCCCTCCGGTACGGGCGTATCTGCTGAAGCCAATCGCGAGTCGCCGCCCCGAGATCTTCGTCGACCATGGCATCAACCTCCCAGTTCACCGTTTCCTGGTTTAAGAGGCTGGAAACGCCAGAAACAATGCCTCGGTCTCTCAGTCGGCCATCGCGTCATACTATATTTTGCTTTTCGCGCTTGGTGGGAAGGATCCACGCCTTCGTGGTGTCTACCCGGATAGCGCGAGCAGGAACTCGTCCCATTGCGTGTCGTAGCCGAACGCCAGCTCGCCATAGTCGTACAGCTGGCCATACGCGCAGGTGTAGTAGATGCTCAGGCCCATGGTGTTCATGCACGCACCAGAGTCGCCAGTGACGAAGTCGAAGTACACGACCACGTCCTGCACCATGCTCACTATGTCGTCTGCAATCGTCACCATCTCAGGAATGTTTCCTGCAAGCGCAACGGCGAATAGTCCGAGGTCCACGAAGGGGTCGAGCTCCCCAAGGTACTGTATCTGCGGGGTTTGTCGCTCAGTCGTCTGTACGTCGGACTTCTGCGGATTATCCTCGAAGTAGTCCAGCAGTATTTCTGCCATGTTATCCACGCCCTCGGTGACGAGCTTCTCCACCTGAGAGAGATCTATCAGCGAGAGCGATGCATACGGATATCCTCCTACGCCGCTCCCGGCGCACTGGGAGTAGAACTCCATGAACGAGTCGACCATCGTTTCGCCGACGGCACGGGGAGTCAGCTCATCCAGCGCGTTGATGTCCTCCAGAAGCCATTCCCACTGGAATCCTGGCCGCGCGATTGTCGTTATTGCTGCCACCATGTACTCTGACAGGTCGCGCAGCTCGTACGCGACCTCCACTCCCGCCATGAGGCAAGCGTCGAAGTCGATTATCTTGAGAGAGTCTTTGGGCAGGGCGCCGGATGCGTATACTGCTTCTATGGCTCCGGAGATCTCGTCAATAGTGAGCCTGTCGTAGCTGCCGTCCGGCAGCAGTGGCGCGCTCCAGTCCTCGCACACTCCGTACCAGCTGGCACCGTGGTTCCAAAGGACGAGCATGTAATTGAGCGCCGGCGCGTTCGTGGCTGCGGTGGTTATGAAGTACTCGAGAGTCTCGCTGTCTCCCATGTTCAGCTCTCCGGGGCATGCGCCTGCGAAATCCTCGCAGTTGCATTCGCCCAAGACTTCATCGCCGTCGATGTATGTGTCGCCTTGTTCGATGAAGTACCAGTGCGCTCCTTCAGTAAATGTCATCGTGTCCGCAAGGACGACCACGTTCACTCTGTCGCTCGAGCCGACAGCCGCCATCTCAGCGAGATCTTCCAACACGTTGGTCTCGAGGTCATTGTC
>JBFEPA010000063.1:0-7680 GCA_041550275.1 Thermoplasmata archaeon
CCAGACTCGTGGGAGAAGTACTGGAAGGACGAGTCCTGCCGGAGCTACTACTTCCTGGGAAAGGACAACATCGTGTTCCACACGATCATATGGCCAGCGCTGCTGACCGGTTATGGAGGCCTCAACCTCCCGTACGATGTGGTCGCAAACCAGTTCATGAATCTCGGAGGACAGAAGTTCTCCAAGAGCATGGGCGTGAGCATCGACATACCAGACCTGCTGACGAAGTTCCAGCCTGATGTCATTCGGTATTACCTGACGGCGAACATGCCGGAGTTCAAGGACAGCGAGTTCTCGTGGGACGATTTCGGGCAGAGGATCAACAGCGAGCTGGTCGCCACCTACGGAAACTTCGTGCACAGGGCGATGTCGTTCACTTTCAAGAACTTCAGCAATATCCCCAAGAAAGGCGCGCTCGATGAGCGCGACAGGGCCGCTCTTGCCAGGATTGACGAGGCGAAGGGTGCTGTGACCGCCTCTCTTGCGGCTCGGGAGTTCAGGGAGGCTCTGAAGGCGATGATGGACCTCGCGCAGGCAGGGAACCAGTACTTCGATGCAGTTGCTCCGTGGGCGCTCGTACGCTCCGATCGGGACCGCTGCGGCACCGTGCTTCACGTGAGCCTGGAGATATGCAAGGCACTGGCGGTCCTGGGCAGTCCGTTCATGCCCTTCTCGTCTGAGAGGATATGGCGTGACCTGGGCATGGAAGGATCCGTGGAGTCGATCGGATGGGGAGGCGTTGAAGTGCCACTGAAGGAGGGAGTCGCTATGGAAAGACCAGCACCATTGTTCGCAAAGATCGACACATCGTTAGCGGGAGGCTTCTCGCAGTACGCCGCTCTCGACCTCAAGGTCGGGAAGGTCATGGACGTGCAGCCTCATCCGAACGCCGACAAGCTCTACATCATGACCGTGGACATCGGCAGGACAATAACCATCGTCAGCGGGCTGAAGGAATTCTACACGGCCGACGAGCTGAAGACTAAGACTCTGATAATTCTGACAAACCTCGAGCCAGCCAAGTTGAGGGGTGTGAAATCCGAGGGCATGCTCCTGGCAGCGGAGGCCGACGGCAAGCTAGCGCTGCTGATGCCCGAGAAGGACCTGGCCCCGGGCACTCAGGTATCGAGCGGACTCGAAGTGCAGGGCCAGCAGATATCATACAAGATCTTTCAGAAACTGGACATGCGGGTCGGGCAGCTTGTGGGCGTAGATCCGCCCATGCTTGAGATGGGTGGTCAGAAGGTCAGCTGCGCCGGATGCGGCACCGAGTCAGGAGTCAAGTGCGCCGCGTTGGTACAGGACGACACCGCCCTCGTGATGCACGGCCCCGATGGTGTCAGGATAGTCCTTGACAGGGACATACCGACGGGTGCGAGAATACGATGAAGCTGGACATGCACATCCATTCGACCTTCTCCGCGGACGGCACCGCTGGCCTTGAGGACATTCTCAGACGCTGCAAAGATATCGGCCTCGACGGGCTTTCGATAACCGACCACAACGCGATCGAAGGCTCACTCAATGCTGTCGAAGCGGCCTCCGAGCTGGGGTTGATTGTCGTTCGCGGGGTGGAGGTATCGAGCTCGGAGGGACACGTGCTGGCATACGGGATCTCGGAAGCCATTCCAAGGGGGCAATCGATGAGGGAGACGATAGCCGAGATACACCGCGCGGGCGGGATTGCAGTGGCCGCGCACCCGACTCGGATAGGATCTGGTATCGGCATTGAAGCCGTGGCGAACTCAGGGTTCGACGCCGTCGAGGTCCTCAACGGTGCTAGCTCAGCGCGCGGCAACAGGACCGCCGCGAGGGCAGCGGAAAGCAGCAAGCTGCCGGTGGTCGGAGGCAGCGACGCTCACAAGGTCGGCGAGATCGGCAAGGCTTACACCGTCATCGACCGCGCCACGACAGAGGCGGACGTGATAAGCGCGGTGGTCGCGGGCAGGTCGGCGGTCGGCGGCAGGAGCAGAAGCTGGCGCGAAAGCTTGGTTTATGCGGCAGAGGCGAACCTGGACTGGGTGCGCCGCGGGTTCAAAAGGCTCTGAGTTCAGATCTGGCTTGCTATGATGTCAGCATACTTGCCAGCGTTCTCTGCGAGCTCATCGGTCGACATGTCATCGGAGGCGGTCAGCACCAACAGGGCCCTGTTGCCAGCACTTGTGAGGACCATCCTGCTTCTCATGAGCTCGACGGATACGTACTGAAGCTTGTCCTTCAGCTCGCTCGTCGCTGTCTCCGCCGCCCCGAGTAGTATCGCGGACATGGCGACAAAAGTCTCGAGGTGCACCCCCTTAGGCGAGTCGCCGGCTATGTGCATACCGCTCCTAGACACGACGGTTGCCTCGTACACGGACGGGAGTGCCTTATGCAGCTCATCCAACGTCTCTTCGATAGCCAAATACTGTGCCATCTGCGAGTCCCTCCCCGATGATTGTCTGCAAATGACCTGCGGAGAATATAAAACTTGGGAGATGTCGGTGCGCAATATTGGGCGCTCCAGGCGATGCGTCGGGCTTCCGCATCTGACCGCCGGCGGCCGAGTGACGCAGTTCGATGCCTTGATATCGGGACATCGTCATGCATGAGCGAGCTGCGAGATGAAAGTAATACATCAAGACACGAGGACGAACGAGATCAAGCTGAGGCCAGATTCGATAGACGATCTGTGGCATTTAAGCCACCTGCTGGACGAGTTAGATCTCGTATATGCCTCCACGTATAGACGGAAGGAGGACAAGGGGGACAAGCTACGACCAGAGCGGACCGAGAAGGTCCGTATGAGGCTGGGCATAAGGGTTCGGAAGGTGGAGTTCCACGAGTCCGATGACCGCTTGCGCCTCCTTGGCGAGATAGAGTCAGGCCCCCAGGATGTTGGGCAGCACCACACGCTGATGATAGGCATCGGCGACGATATCACGATCGTGAAGACCGAGTGGAAGCAAGCGTACCTCGAAAGGATCAAGAGGGCTATCGATGCTAGCGACAAACCGTCCGTCGTGTTCGTCGCGATAGAGGATTCAGAAGCCGTGATAGCATTGGCCAGAGAGTACGGCTTCAAGGAGTCGGCTACGATAACGAGGAATCCCGAGGGCAAGATGTACGACTCGAAGTCCAACGAGGAGGCCTACCTCGACGAAGTGATCAACAAGGTCGTGCCCGTTCTGAAAGGTGAGCCATTGGTGATACTCGGCCCGGGCTTCACCAAGGAGTCCCTGGCACGGCGTATCAGGGAGAAGCATCCCGACCTGCCGTCTGAGGTCATTCTGCTCTCGACGGGCCAGGCAGGCATGGCTGGCGTGCACGAGGCGATGAAGAAGGGTCTGGGGGGAAAGGCAGTCGAAAACTCGCGAGTGGCGAGGGAGACGCGGCTGGTGGAGCAGCTCTTCTCAGAGATAGGCTCAAACGGCCTGTTCAGCTACGGCATGCAGTCCGTCAGGGCAGCTGCAGAGGCGGGCGCGGTCAAGCTGCTTCTGGTCATAGACGAGAAGGTCAGGACGGACGAGGCCGATGATCTGCTCAAGCTAGTGGAGCGCTCCCGCGGCGAGTTTGTGATCATAAGCTCATTGCACGAGGCTGGCCGGAGGCTGGAGTCGCTAGGTGGAATAGCCGCGATACTGAGGTATTCGATCGGATGATACTGTCAGTTCCTGCGCGCCTTGACGACGTCGACCGTCGCGTCTATCAGCATGCGTATGGGGAAAGGCTTCGTCCAGAACGACGTCGCTCCTGCCTTGATAGCATCCTGACGGACGCCCTCGTCCGCACTGGAGAATATGATCGGTATGTTCGGGTCGATGCTCAGTATCTCCTTCGTCGTCTCGATCCCGTCCTTGCCAGGCATTCTGTGGTCCATTATGATCGCGTCGGGCCTGACGGACATCGTCTTGAGATACCGTATTGCCTCCTCGCCGCTCCTAGCGGCGTACACAGTGTGCCCCCTCGACTCGAACATGTCCCTGTAGAGGTCTCTGATGAAGTCCTCGTCGTCTACGACTATTATCCTTGCCAAGACGTTAGAATTAGAGCTCCCAGAGTTCTTCGAAGTGTACCCTCCTGACATGTTGGTCAAAGCTCCCAGACTGAATCCGCGATGGCTCATCCTGCGACCTCTCAAACGCTAAGTTGACGCAATGGATAAGAGAGCCGAACTCATCAGTATCCACCGGTGCATCCCATTTTTACGCTGAAGCCGAATCCACCCATGCTTATTTTATTCTTTCGAGCGTATCACAATCGCTAGAACATCGTTGGAAAATGGTTTGATAGGTAGGAGGGAGCAAACGCTCCTACCTATGCGGGATGGCATCTATCAGCACACAACAGAAGGCTCTAGTTCTGAGTTGCAGCCGAGCAGGTCATAGACCTCTTCCCAGCTGTAGTGATTAGCATCGTCCATTTGCACACCTTCGTATCTGATTCTGTAATCGTATACGGGGCACAATAGCCTTACTTGGGGGGCGCGGTGAAAATAGTCTGGACGCGCGAAAATGCTCACTTGACACAGTGACGTATATGCACCGCCTCTCCCCTGTTGGCGTTGCGCATCTCCACGGGCGTCATTCGCGCCACACCTACCGCCCTGGTTTCTCTGCCATGCCTGATCACGACGTCATCACCTATGCGGAAGTCGTCGGTGGCGTCCTCCACGCCGACGGCGAACAGGTTCCCCTTCGGTATGAAGTCCTCGATCTCCACACAGTATGCGTCCTCTGATGCGATGACTTCGGCACCATCGAGGGTGAGTGATATCATGCTTCTTTGACTCGACATCGCTCCCCGTTGGACTTCTTCCGCGAATATCTTGATCTCCGGCCATCTGCCCCTCACGCGCGTATCGGCCATCAACGCACTCCCCGCCTCACCGAACTGGAATGTGGCTACCGAAAGTGTGTCCTCGGCTGCACGTGCCTTCCACGACGCTTTCGACTCGGCATCGGGCAGCGCTTCACGGAGCCGCCCTTCGAGCTCTCTCAGGCTCTTGCCTGAGCCGGGCTTGCCATCCGAAGTGTCGACGACATCGGGGAGAAGTTCGTTGACGATGTCTCTCTCATCCCCGAGGTGCGATACGACCACGTCGTATCGTTGGCTCTCAACGAGCCATCGTACCATGTCCTCGACCATATTACGTTCGTCTCGATCCCAGTGCCCCGTCACGGGGATGTCGTAGTCTTGCGCGGGATAGAAGTGTTCCAGCTCTCGCGGCACTAGTCCGAGCGGGGATGTTACTATGACCTCATGCACGGCATGAGCGTTGCCAGAGTTCCATATCGCCTCCCGGAAGCGCCGGTGCGAGGAGGAGGTCGAGTAAGGCTTCCTTGCCGAGCATGGGATGAGCACGAGTATCCGGGCCATCTTCGGGCGCTTGTACCTCTCGACCAGCCGGGAGCGCCACCTTGCAATGTCTGGGCGGGACAACGACTCCTTCGACCCGGCGACGAATTTTGCACCCTTTATCGGGGCATGCATCTCCTGGAGCGGTCCCTGCTCCAGGTCCAGCAGACGCAGGGACTGTATCTGCCAGGGTTCGGAGCGCATCCTCCCCTCGACCAACTCCCTCAGCCTCCCCTCGGATATGCGATGCCTGATGAGCTTCAGCTCCGCCTCAGCAACCGAGATGTTGTGTCTAAGCAGCCACTCCCTGTCGCCAACGCCTTCGCTGCACGCCGCGCAGTTGCAAGGTGGGTCGCGGATGCTCTTCATCGGTATCGCGCCGCTCGTTGTCAGGTAGAGGCCGTTCTCTGTCGCCATAACAAGAGGTATCGAGTCAAAGAGGTCCATGCCGCAGTAGGCCAATAGAGCCAGCCTGCTCGGCATGCCAGCCACAGGGCAGAGCGCGGGCTTGAGAATGCCAGCCTCCGATTTGATGCTGTCGACTGCGTCGGCGAACGCGCGCGAGTTCAGCATCAACTCCGAGATGTTATCGGGGATGGCGAAATCTCCTGCTGCACGGCCTTCAGCAAAGGGTGAGCCCCTGAATCCGATTTCTATGCTGCAATCGGTGCTCGGAGCGGATCTGGAGAACCCCGAAGAGCCTATGCTGATGTCGCCATCCTTCGCGAGGCTGTGCTGCCTTAGTTTGAGTCCCTCCTTCGGTGCCGGATTCCTCCAAGTGTCGACGAACGCTATAGCAGGCGTTCTGTGCACGGCTCCGTCCACCTCAAGCTCTCCCGTCCTGGCCAAGCCGTCCCTGTCGAGTATCTCGAATCTCACGGAGCGTCATTGCTCAGAGGGCTATAAAATGAATTGATGGTGCCTGTCTCATCGGGCATCGACTGTTACTCAGAAGGTCGTCGTCACATCGTGCTCTGCCAGCAACGCCTTGAGGTCGTCTCTGCCTATCGTCTTGACTCCTTCGACGAGCGGCGCGGCCGCAAGATCCCTCTCCTCGAGGTCCTCTCTGACGACGTACACCGAGATGTCAAAGTCGTACAGCTCCGTGGTGGCCTCCACGTTGGATGGCATTCCCACTGCCTCCGGCTTCTGCCCTGCAACTGCGTTGTACACCCCGTCCTCGACCTCGACGACCGAGACCTTCATGCCGTTCACGCCCATCGCGAGTGCCAGCCTCAGGCCGGCGAAGGCGTCCTCGAGACCGTAAGGCGGTTTCGTGACTATCACTAGCATAGATTCTGCCATGTCACCTTCACCTCGCTATCGTCACCAGCCGGTCGGACTCGGACACGAATCCGAACAGGTTGTTCGTCAGGCTGCCGATCTTGACGCCCTCGATCTCCTCGCCTCTCTGGAACCCTCTCGCCGCATAGCAGGTTTCGCAGAGGGATATCTCGGCCCCTGCCTTCGCCAGCTCCGCAAGCTCGTTGCCCACGTTGGGGAAACGCTTCGGCGCCTGGTCCTTCTTGACGGCTGTTATGCCCTCGCCGTAGCCGAACATCTTGACCTTGTAGCCCTTCTTGAGCGCCGCCGCCGCGAGCTTGGTCGCCACATTGGCGTCCATTGCCATCATAGAGCCGCTACGCCAGATTATCGTCATCGTCTTTGCCATGTCGCGCCACCTCAGACAGCGACCGTTCGTTCGGTCCGCTCCATTATCATTTCCACGATGTCTTCGTAGCTCGCAGCCCTTCCCGTCTTCAGGTCAGGTCCGGAGAAGCCTCTTGCGAGGAGGTCGTCCTCGGCCACGATCACCTCTGTTCCAACGTCCTCCAGAGATCTTGCGCGCTCCTTCTGGAGCGCGTTGTACACTCCGTCCTCGAAGAGGATGATGCTGGCCTCATCCTTTGCGGCCAACCTGCGGATCATCTCCGTTGGGTCGAGCTCCTGCGGTGACCTTATCACGATGAACGCGGTCTTCACCATTCTATCCCTCAGCCTATGAATAGCTGTACCTTCGAGTCCGCCGCTATGTTCAGGAACGCGGACGCTCCGAGCACCTTGACGCCGTCAACGAGGTCGCTCTGCTGGACGCCCATGAGGGTCATCGATGTGCTGCACGCATAGAAGTTCACGCCAAGATCCTTCGCCTGAGCCATCATCTCGTTGTACCCCGGTATCTTGTTCTTCTTCATCTTCTTCTCGATCATCCCGGTGAACAGGCTCATCATTCCCTTGAGCTTCGGCCGCACGCCCTTCTTCAGGAGCTTGAGCCCGAAGAACGTGTAGAACACATGGACCTCCATGCCCATGCTCGCCGCCGTCGTTCCCATAATCAGGGGCATC
>JBFEPA010000064.1:0-7673 GCA_041550275.1 Thermoplasmata archaeon
ACTCCGTCCAGTTCGGAGTAGGTGTGAAGTACCACATTCTCGTGGTCGGCGCATGAAATCATCTTCGGTGAGAGTATGCACATGGAACAGTCGTTGGTCGGAAAGGTCTTGTCCAGCTGTGCCATGTGTCCGCCGATCGAAGGCGACTTCTCGACGATGTGCACTTCATATCCACGGTCAGCGAGGTCAAGGGACGCCTGAATACCTGCTATCCCTCCGCCAATCACGACGACTCTCTTCTTATCCATTCAATCCCCCATATCATGCCTGCTTGCAGACACTCGGTTCTCGTTGAATGGAAAGCCGAGGCCCTCACCGTCTGGCAGCGAGGTCGTCTGCTTGGACGACGAACTGGATTCGCCGACTTAGCGGACGATAATACAATTTCATAGTTAAAGCCTTCCGAGAATCGTTCCAGGCAGATGCTTGAGCCCCCTTCGAGGCTCGATTGCGAGGTCATGTCTTGGCCAAAAGCTATATTGTGGTTCTTGATATTCCGAGACCATCGGAGGTATCGCTTGCTCAGAGAATGCAAAGAACACGGCTACTACAGGGCGGAGTACTGCCCCGTTTGCGGAGAAGAGGGACGATTCCTCATGAATGCCGAGGAGCTCGACCGACTCAGCAGGACTCTGGCCGGTGTGCTTAGGCACTTCCCTGAGAGATTCGACCTGGAGGTGGACAAGTACGGATTTGTGGACCTGCGCCAGTTCGTCAACGCCATCCAGGCGAAGCAGAGGAGATATCACTGGCTCAGGCCACATCATATTCTCGCGATAATCGAGACAGACAACAAGGGGCGATACGAGTTCCTGGATGGCAAGATACGGGCGACATACGCTCACTCCTTCGAGGTGGAGCTCGATTCGAGCCATGTGGGAATCCCCGAGGCGCTGTACTATCCAGCCACCGAGGAGGAGGTGGACATCATCCTGGAGACTGGTATCAAGCCGTCTGACAGGAAGCGCGTGCATCTCAGCAAGACCATAGGGGACGCGGTCAACGCGGGAAGGGTTCGGACGGAGTCTCCTGTCATCCTCGAGGTCGATGTAAAGACCGCCTCTGAAGAGGGTGTGGTTATACAGAAGGCGGGCAAGACCGTCTACCTGGCGGAGGAGATCGGCCCGAAGTTTCTCAAGAAGATAGACGTTGACCTAAGCCAGTACCCTTCGGACAGGCCTGCGCCGGAGAAAGAGGATGCCGCGGACTCTGCGGACGCACCGCCAGAGGCGGAGAGCGGAGATTTGGACGATTCCAAGTGATATGACGCCACCGTCAAACCACTTTCGCTGACCATGGGGAAATCATCTATTATCCCGCCCAGGTAATGTACGTGCGATGTTCGAGCGCGCGGACCGCATATGGTTGGACCAGGTCGAGACATCGCTGCCCTATCACGCAGTGGATTTCGAATGGCGCGGCTTCGTACCTGTATTGACGTGTGTTGAACGCTCTTCAAGGAAGGCGCTCGAGCTCGATCTAGATAGAGTGGACTACATCGTCAGCGGCCGTAGGGAGTGTGTCGGCCATTACGAGGACGGACGCTACGAGGCGTGTCCGCATGGAGCTGCCGTGGACAGGTTCGCGCAGTGCGCCTCCTGCGCCGAAGAGTTCTTCATCCCATATCAGGAATGTGTGTTCGAGCCGAAGTGCCACGGGGACCTCTGCGATATGGACTTCTGTCGGAGAGAGCACATGCTGTATCTCGCGTTCTACAACACGCGTGTGAAGATAGGCATGAGCTCGACGAGGCGCGTGGAAACGCGACTGGTCGAGCAGGGCGCGGACGCGTTCGCGTTGATTGGGTCATTCCCGTCCCGTAAGAGTGCGCGGGAAGAGGAGAAGTCAATCTCCGCGAGATTCAGGATACCTCAGGCGTACAGACAGGAGACTCTATTGGAGGACCTCGTGCTTCCGATGGACATCGACGGTGTAGCTGAACGCTTCGAATCTCTATGTGCCTCGATGGAGGGGCAGCCAGGCATATCCCCAGGCAAGCTGCAATGGCTGGACTCGTACCCGATCGGGCTGCCACTCGACATGAAACCCATTCTCAGGGAGACCAATGGCAGGCATAGAGGTGACGCCGTCGGCGTGAAGGGTCGATGGCTGATATACAGGGCCGATGGGCTGTATGCGCTCAACCTTGCCGATATACCCTCCAGGTTCGTCGGAACGCCGTCCTCCCTGTGAGATGTCCCCGAGCGCAAATTAAGAAATAGCACAGGGGCATTCGTCTACCTGGATGGTATCATGAAGATTACTTGGCTTGGTCATGCGGCGTTTCTAATCGAAGGTAGGGACAAGGTGCTCGTGGACCCGTTCCTGACGGGCAACCCGAAGGCGTCGATATCGCCCGACAAGGTCGATTGCGATGTCATATGCGTCACCCACGGCCACGCAGACCACCTGGGAGATGCCGTGGAGATCGCGAGACGCACTGGCGCAGTCGTCGCCAGCATCGTCGAGATGTCCATGTACATAGAGCGGTGCGACGTCCAGAGCATCGGGTTCAACCTGGGGGGCACGGCGAAGGTCAAGAACACCTCCATCACGATGGTCCCTGCGTTCCATTCATCCAGCATAGGAGCACCGGGACTCGAGTTCTCTGCCGCTATGCCCGTCGGCCTGCTCATAGACACGGAGAAGGTCATCTATCACGCGGGGGACACATGCGTGTTCGGGGACATGAAACTCATAGGCGATATGTACAAGCCCGATGTCGCCCTGCTGCCCATAGGCGGATTCTTCACGATGGACCCGAAGCAGGCGGCGCTCGCTACCTCACTCATTCACCCCGCCTCCGTTATCCCCATGCACTATGGCACGTGGGAGCCGATCGAACAGGACCCGAAGGAGTTCGAGAGACTGGTGAGCGCGTCATCCCCGGAGACGAAGGTCATCATCCTTGAGCCAGGGGATACGCTGGAAGTATGATCTGAGATGACTGGAACGATTACTCCCGACGAGATCAGACAGCGCCATGGAAGCATGTTCGCAAAGCGCTTGATCACGTTGGTGGATGAGCGGTCAGGCAAGGCACGGATAATCGAGGAGTGCTGTGCCCAGGGGCCGGTGGAATGGGACGCAATCAACCGGCTCAGGTCGAAAGGCGTCATCGAGCACGTCGAGGTGCAGGGCACCACTCTCATAATGGACGCCCGCGTCGGCGAGGGCGATGTCAGGTTCGGACCGGCCTCCAAGGACACAGGCGGCCAGGCTCTAAGGTCCATACATGTCAGCGATGGAAAGGTCGAGACCACTTGGATGGGCTTGGCAGGTGCGAGCGTAGGTGTGGGAGCGTGCTTGCCGCAGGCAGAGGGCGTCGAGAAGGTCGAGTTCCTTAGCGACGAAGAGGTCGGCGGTGCAAGAGCGGTCGAGCTCAAGCTCACGACTCCACTCCGTCGTCGTTTAGTGATTGGCATCGACGATACCGATACCAGGGAGAAAGGGGCGACATGGGTCTTGGGCCTCAGATTGGCCAGGGAGATGCCCCATGGTGTATTCCTGTCGCACAAGATAGTCCAGTTGAATCCGCATGCCCCGCAGAAGACCACCAACTGTTCATCCACAGCCGTCTCGTTTGCTGTCCTCCCCGAGGAGGCCGACAAGACGGTGTCGTGGGCAAGAGAGTTCATAGCCCAGAATACCTACTCGAGCGAGACGGTGATGGCGGTGTTCGAGGGCCTCGAAGTGCCTCCAAAGCTGACGAAGTTCGGCGCCGATGCGAAGGAGACCCTCCTGTCCATCCCTGACGCCGAGCACGTCGCGGAGGCGAACGAAGTGAGGGTCGTGGAGATCACAGGCCGTCGCGGGGCGATAGGAGCGGTAGCGGCCATAGGGTGTGTGGACCTCGGCCTTTATAGTGCCGGCCTTCCTGAGGATTTCAGACGCGCATAGTTTAAATCCGGTTATCATATCTGCGAGATGGAAGCTGCTTGAATGACTGGCGAGATATCCAGGGCGATTGCCTCGACTGCGTATCAGACCTACGAGAAGCGACTACTCAAGGAGATATCCTCCAGGCCCGTCCCTCATCACGTCGCCGTCATAATGGACGGGAACCGGAGATACGCCAGGGAGTTCGGACTCTTGGTGGCTGAAGGTCACGAGAAGGGGAAGGAGAAGCTCGAGGAGATGGTGGAGTGGTGCCTTGAGCTCGGCATCCGCGTGCTGACGGTATACGCGTTCTCGACGGAGAACGTCTCGAGGGAGCCCGACGAGATCAACACCCTGATGAGGATGTTTGCCAAGAACTTCGAGAACCTGGCTGAAGACGACCGCGTGCACAAGCACAGGATTCGAGTAAGGGTCCTAGGCAGGAAGGACGTGCTGCCCGAGGATGTGAGAGGGTCAATCGAGTACGCGGAGGAGAAGACGAAGGATTACGATTCGTACTTCTTCAACATCGCGGTTGGCTACGGTGGTCGCGAGGAGCTTGTTCAAGCGGTCAAGAGGATCGCCGATGATGTCAAAGAGGGCAAGATGGAGGTCGAGGACATCAGCGAGGAGACATTCTACAAGTATCTCTATACGTCCGACCTCCCCGATCCCGACCTGATACTGAGGACCTCTGGCGAGGAACGGATATCCAACTTCCTGCTCTGGCAGCTGGCGTATTCGGAGCTCTACTTCTCGGATGTCTACTGGCCTGGGTTCAGAAAGGTCGATTTTCTCCGGGCTGTTCGCTCCTACCAGCTTAGAAAGCGACGGTTCGGCGAATGACGCATTTTCGCTGTTTTCGACTCTTCTAGGTGCGCAATCAGCCTCTCGTCATACGAAAAACATCCGTTACCTGAGCGGTTCTGTATGGATTCCGTTAACTTGAAGTACTGAGCCCCTCTATCGGAATGCGGTAAAAGACATGACACTACCCTCTATCATGGACCATCCATGCGAGATCTACGAGAGATGGAAGGGACTCGACCTCAAGCTCCTGCCGATCGACAAGACTGACATACGTATACTGTGCGAGCTGAGGGAGAACTCAAGGATGAGCAACTCCGAGATCGCCAAGAAGCTCGGGGTGACCGAGGCGACCGTCAGGAGAAGGATCAAGAACCTGATAGACAAGGGGATCATACTGCGGTTCTCGATACATCTCGACTATAGGCTGATTGAGAACACAGTGAAGGCCTACATCCATGTGAAGTCCCTCAGCGAGAAGCTCGACGAGGTCGTGGAGCATATCACTGACCATAACAGGGTCGTTGCAGTCTATCGCGTGACGGGGGAGTACGACCTTCTCGTGGTCGCACTGTTCGTCGGCATGAACGAGTTGCAGGAGTTCATCGATACGTTCCTGAAGATGGACGGAATAAAGGAGACCGACACTCAGATCGTGATGAGCGCCTACAAAGGAGTTCCCTGGACGGGCATATGAGCGATGCCGCCGACCAGGTCATGAGCGAGCTGCTATCGAGAGCGAACCCAAAGAACGTCGCGGGGTTTGCGCGCTTTGGCATCAGCCCAGAGAAGGCAATAGGTGTATCCGTTACTGAGCTGAGGAAGGTCGCGAAACGCCTCGGAAAGGACCACTCGCTGGCATTGGAGCTATGGTCCACTGGGGTGCACGAGGCGCGTACTCTCGCGGCTATGATCGACGACCCAGCAGCTGTCACTAAGGAGCAGATGGAAGAATGGGTCAACGAATTCAACTCATGGGACATCTGCGACCAGGCGACCACAGGTCTCTTCGACAGGACTCCGTATGGTTTCGAGAAGGCAGTCGAGTGGAGCCGCAGGGACGAGGAGTTTGTCAAGAGAGCCGGGTTCGCGATGATGGCCGGCCTGGCGGTCCACGATAAAGCGGCGCCTGATCGGCGCTTCATGGATCTGTTCCAGCATGTCAGGAGAGAGTCTGTCGACAATAGAAGATATGTCAAGAAGGCGGTCAACTGGGCTCTCAGGCAGATTGGCAAGAGGAATGTAGTCCTGAACAGAGAGGCTGTACGCGTCGCTTCAGAGATGATGGAGATGGACTCTCGTTCCGCCAGATGGATCGCATCTGACGCGCTACGAGAACTCAGAAGCGAGGCCGTGCTGAAGAGGCTTAGGTCTAAGCGGACTGGAGCGCGACCTGGACGATGTCCATAGTCTTGATATCGAGACCGGCTCTCTTGGCGCCCGCATTCAGGTTGACTTGGCAGAACGGACACGATGTCACAATCAGCTCCGCACCCGCATCGGCCGCCTCTCTTACCCTGTCTGCAGCTACGGACTCAGCCATGTCATTGAACGCGGACTTGAAGCCGCCTCCGGCGCCGCAGCACAGCGCGTCATCCCGCTCGTGCTTCATCTCTACTATCTCGACCCCGGGGATGGCCTTCAGGACGTTCCTTGGGGCGTCGTAGACCTTCGCATGCCTGCCCAAGTGGCAGGGGTCGTGGTAGGCGATCTTCTTCTTGAACTCCTTGGTGAACTTGAGCCGCCCGTCCTTCACGAGCTTCTCAATGTACTCCGTTATGTGATAGAGTTCGAACGCGGGGCTGCCGACAAGCTTGGGATAGTCGTTCTTGATCGTGTTGTAGCATCCGGCACAGGCGCTGACCATCACCTTCCACCCGTGCTTCTCCATCTCTCGAACGTTGTGCGGGGCCAACTCCTGAACTACGGGCGCCTTCTGTCCCGTCCTGAGCAGAGGAGAGCCGCAGCACCATTCGTTCTCGCCCATAATCGTGAACTTGACGCCCGCCTTGTCGAGCAGCTTGGCCGTGGCCACCGCGAGTGGCTGCATCCGATACGCCTCTGTGCAGCCAGTGAAGAACACGACCTCAGGGTCGTCCGAGAGTTTGATTTCTTTCGGGAGCCATGCGGGGCGTTTCTCGGCAGGCTCGTCGTAAGGGTTCTTATTGGCGAGAACCCTCTCGTTGATCTTCTTGTGCGCCTCCATGGGGCCATATCCCTGGGATATCAGCCAGCCCTTGACCTCCTCCCAGAGTTTCGGAAACTCGATCTCCACATGGCAGACATGTTCGCACGCTCCACATGATGTGCACTGGAAGAGTCGTTCCGTCAGTTTGTTGTCGATTTTCGGCTTGCGTCTCAATACTCGGTCCACAGGCGTTTGATGTAGGAGCTGCTTAAGGTAGTAGACCTTGCCTCTAGGTGTCGCCGATTCCCAGCCAATGCACTTGTAGACGGGACATGGGTCCCTGCAATATCCACACTGCAGGCAGGCGTTGAGGTCCTTCTCGATCTCTGAGATCTTTCGCATGAATGTCACCGGTCAACCTGGTCGGCTCACCGCCACTACTGGCCTTCAGGATATCTTTGTTGTTGATAAATCTAGCGCATAACGTTTTGCAGGGAGGGCGAAGCGATACATTACTTGTCGATGTCCTCGTTTCTCGTTTCGCGGACGGAAGACTGCAAACGAATCTCAACATCCCCAGTCTCTGAGTACCCTTTGAGGCTCGACAACAACCCCCTGATGGTGCTCTCAGCTATGTCCGCCACGAAGGCGCCAACGGGGAGCCTCTGTCCCCCAATCAGGATCTCGACGGGTTTGGAGGGCATCTCCCTGCAGTCGCCAAACCCCTTTCTCTTCGCCGCAATCTCGACGGCCATGTCCCCGCAGGTTTTGCCGCACTTGCCACAGTCCAGTTTCGGCAGTTGGTCGTACGCCGACTCGCGGGCCACCTGCTCCTCGATGTACGCCAAGGCGTCCTCCA
>JBFEPA010000065.1:0-7602 GCA_041550275.1 Thermoplasmata archaeon
AACGCCAAGCGCAGCGCGGTCAAGGTCAAGTCGTACGTGCTCACCGAGTTCGAGAGGGCAGCAGATGCTTAGACCCGAGAAGATGACCCGGGTAGTCGTCGTCGGCTCAATCGACAGCCTCGGTGTGACAATCGAGAGGCTGTACGAGCTCGGAGCATTGCACCTGATAGATTTCACTAACCAGGACGAGGATTTCAAGATAGGCCAGCCACTCTCCCGGGCATCAGCGGCGTCGCAGAAGCTGTTGAAGCTCAGGGCAATGATCCGTTCATTGGAGATTGACGAGCACAAACCGTCAGAGCCGTTGCAGGTGCGCGAGATCGAGGGCAAGCTGGACCAAGCCCTCGTGACGATGGATCTTAACATCTCTGGCAAGGTGGAGTCAAAGCAGAGGATTCAGTCACTCATACGTGAGAAGGAGACTGAGATAAGGGCGCTCGAACCGTTCGCGTCGTTCGGCCTCAGTGTCGGCGACTTCAGGGAATACAGCAACGTCGCTGTCTTCGTGGGGATATGTCGTACCGACCCTGAACCATCACTTCGGGGGAAGGTTGGCGATCACGAGCTTTTCAAGACTGAGAACCCAGGCGGCATCGCCATCGCACTCTTCATCGGCAAAGATTCACAGGTCGAGGCGGCCCGCATCTTGGCGGAACACGGATTCCAGGAAATCAAACTGCCAGAAGTGGACGGAAGGATCGACGAGATAGTTGCGAGGAACCGAAGGGAGATCAAGGAGGTCGAGGGGGACCTCAGCAGGATCGAAGCGGAGCTTGACGATTCGCGCAGGCATTTCGCAGATCTCATAGTTGCATCGGAGGAGCATCTCGCAATAGAGGTCGAGAAGGCGGAGACGCCGCTACGCATCGCGACGAGTACGCATTCTTTTGTCATGGATGGCTGGATGCCGTCCGCGCAGGCGAAGGAGATACATGAAGGCTTGGACAAGACATGTTGTGGACTGGCATTCGTGGAGACTCTCCCCGAGGCAAAGGATGACGAGCCGCCTGTTAAGCTGCGCAACCCGCATATCATGAAGCCCTTCGAGTTCTTCCTCAGCCTCGTCTCGACTCCCAGGTACAAGGAGGTCGACCCGACATTCATGCTGTTCATAACGTTCCCGCTATTCTTCGGTTTCATGATTGGGGACCTTGGCTTCGGCGCCGGTCTTGCTCTTCTCGGGCTCACCATACGGCTGAAGTTCAAGGAGTCTCCGGACCTGTC
This sequence comes from Thermoplasmata archaeon, assembly GCA_041550275.1. Lineage (GTDB taxonomy): Archaea > Thermoplasmatota > Thermoplasmata > UBA10834 > UBA10834 > UBA10834. Next base: position 1,225 of record JBFEPA010000065.1, read on the forward strand.
TCGTCTCGGGACTATAATACTCGCTGGTGGATTGGTCGCGAGCATATTCGGACTGTTCGTATTCGCAGAGGCGTTCGGAGTGCCCTTCCATCCACCTGCCGAGGCGCACGACGAGTACTCATGGGAATCCGTGGCGAGCATACCGATCCATCCCGTTCTCGACAAGATGCACGACATCAAGGAGATGTTGGCGATTTCGATTTTCGCTGGATGGCTTCATCTGACGGTTGGTTTCGTACTCGGGTTCATCAACCACTTCGGCCACAACAACAAGCACGCGTTCGCGAAGGTCGCATGGTTGCTCATACTGTTCGGCATGTTCGCCGAGATGATGCTCATCGCAGGAAATGCAGCGTGGACAAGCGAGATGGCCAATTCGACCATTCTCGCCCCGCTACCGGATATCACGACGGCGATAGCTGGAATAACGGTTTCGATCCCGGCGGTCGCGTTTATCCTCGTGGGGGTAATCGCGCTGCCGTTTACCGAGGGCGCGATGGCGCTTTCGGAAGTCGTTGGCCTTTTCACGAACCTCGTGTCCTACACGAGGCTTGCTGCGTTAGCGGTCGGCAAGGGTGCGATGGCCCTAGCCTTCAACTCGATGCTGCTCCCACTCGTATTCGAGAGTGGCAATGTGGCGTTCATCGTCCTCGGAGCCCTCGCACTGTTTGTCACGCAGATGTTCTTCGTCTTCTTCCTCGGGGCGCTGTCCGCGGGGATTCAAGCTATACGATTGAATTATGTGGAGTTCTTCCTCAAGTTCTTTGAGGGGGGTGGAACCGACTTCGAACCCCTCAGCTACGAGAGGAAGCACTCGGTTGCAGAAACAAGAGGACAGGAGGCGTAGTGAGATGGATATAGGAACTGGATTGGCGCTGCTCGGTGCAGGAGTCGCGATAGGGGTCGCAGGCCTTGGCACGGGCGTGGCGCAGGGACAGGTTGGCGCGGCAGCAGTCGGCGCGACTGCAGAGAACCCAAAGATGTTCGGGAAGGGAATGATCCTGATGGTGCTTCCCGAGACCATAGTCATCCTGGGGTTCGTGGTCGCTTTCCTGCTGATGAACGCGGAATGACCAGTATCGGATGAGGAATCGAACCGCAAGACGTTGCGGAACAGAGAGCGTGAGTTCCATGGGCTTGGAGAAGTTGGTAGAAGACATCCTCAGAAAGGGGGACGAGCGTGCGAGGGAGATAGTCCACCAGGGCGAGACTGAGAGGGATGAGCGGATCGAACTGGCCGACAAGGACATCTCCGAGAAGCGAGCGCTGGCAGATAAGCGCCTCGATTCGCAGATCGCGCAGATGGAGCAGCACGAGCTCTCGAGCGCTGAGCTCGAATCGCGCAAGATGTTGCTCGCTGCGCAGAGAGAGGTCCTGGAGGATCTCATGGAACGCATCCTCGCGGAGCTAAGCGATTACCCACAGGACAAGCGACGCGCGTTGTACACAAGACTCTTCGCGAAGGCAGAGGAGACTCTCGGGGACTGCTACGTCTACTCCAACAAGGCGGACGATCCCACGCTCAAGACGCCGCCAGGGGTTACGAAGGCTGGCGTGATAGACTGCACCGGAGGCCTTGTGTTCGAAAGCAAGGACCGCAGCGTGCGGCTGGACTATCGGTTCGAGACCCTTCTGGAGGAAGTCTGGAGCAAGAGGATGAATGAGATATTCTCTCAGCTATTCGGATGAAGGGGTTACATGGGATTGTTCGGAAAGAAGGGAAATTATGCGTATGCGTGCGCGCGTGTCAAGGCACGCAAACAGTTCCTACTATCGAGGGAGACCTACTCGAGATTGCTAGTCATGGACGTCCACGAGATCGGTAGGTTCCTGGGCGAGACCCAATATCGTGAGGAGATGACCCATTACGCTTCCGGTCACTCGGGTGCCGACCTCGTGGAGGTGGCCGTCACAAGGAATCTTGCGACGACATACTCGGATATCCTCAGCTTCACGACGGGCAACCTGAGGGAGATGGTCGGCAACTACCTTCGGAGATGGGATACCTTCAACGTCAAGACGATACTACGTGGGAAATTCTCCGGCGTGCCTGAGGACGAGATAATCGATACGCTCGTCCCTGCAGGCGCGTTTTCCGACGCCTACCTCCAATCACTGGTCAACATGGAATCCGTGAGGTCCGTCATGGAGGAGCTGTCGAAGCATCCATCGTTGAGGATCACGCCAGAGGTAGAGCGGGAGGTCGTCGAGTCGGGCAAGCTCGCGCCATTCGAGGACCACCTCGACATGATGCTGTACTACGACCTCCTCGATGTCATAGATCCTACGAGCAACGCCACTGCGCTGCTGAGGGACTTCGTGCGCAGGGAGATTGATGTCACGAACCTCAAGGTCCTTCTCAAGCTGAAAGCAGAGGGCCTTGCTGAGGAGAAGATACAGAAATACCTCATACCAGGCGGAATGGAGTTCGGCCTGGACAAGTTGCGCGCGCTCGCGCAGGCTGAAGGCGTCGACCAGATATTCGAAACGCTGGAGAAGTCGTCGATGTACGACGACATCAAGACAAGCATGGAACGATACAAGGAGGACGGGAAACTCTCCGGGCTCACCATTGCGCTCGACAAGGCGCTGGTGCGAACCGCAGAGAAGTTCGGGCGGTTCTACCCGCTCTCTGTTCTACCCATCCTCGACTACATGATACGCAAGAAGGTCGAGGTGGACAACATCAGGATCATTGCCCGCTGCAAGGCAACGGGCCTGTCAAACGAAGTGATAGAAGAGCTGCTGGTGATGTGATATGGAGATAGCAGTCGTCGGGTCTGAGGAGTTCGTCGTCGGGTTCAGGCTCGCCGGCATCAAGAAGGTCTATGGCGTGCCACCCGACAGGTTGCAGGACATGATATCAGAGCTGATGGAGCAGAAAGACATAGGAATACTGGCAGTCAACTCGGAGGACCTGGCGAGGCTGCCTCAGCAAGTCATGGATAGGATGATGAGCAGCGTCGACCCCGTCGTTATTCCCGTTGGTGTGGACGAGGGGGACATGCGGGCAAAGGTCAGAAGGGCGATGGGTATCGACCTTTACAAGAGTAGGTGAAGTAGGAGGAGCGGATCCATATGGTGGAACAGGGCAAGGGAAAGATCGTAAGGGTAGCAGGGCCAGTCGTCACCGCGGAGGGAGTCTCCCCAAGGATGTACGATGTCGTTCTCGTCGGCGACCTCAACCTGATGGGCGAGGTCATCAAGCTCGTGGGCGACAGGTCCATCATACAGGTCTACGAGGACACATCGGGCATACGCCCCGGAGAGCCAGTCAGCAACACGGGCGAACCCCTACAGGTGGAGCTGGGGCCGGGTTTGCTCTCCAGCATCTACGACGGCGTGCAGAGGCCTCTCCCCATCCTCATGGAGAAGCAGGGAGATTTCGTATCCCGAGGCGTGACAGCCCCTGGCTTGGACCGCGGGAATAAATGGGAGTTCAAGCCGACGGTCAAGCAAGGAGATGATCTCCAGGGTGGCATGGTCATAGGCGAGGTTCCAGAGGGCAACTTGATGCACAAGGTCATGGTGCCGCCGAAGGTCCGCGGAAAGGTCAAGTCGATATCTGCTGGCAAGTTCACGATCGAGGATGTCATCGGAGAGCTAGATTCCGGCCATGAGCTGAGGATGATGCAGAAGTGGCCCGTTCGGACGGCAAGGCCGTATGCCGAGAAGCTGCTGCCGGACATACCGCTCGTCACCGGTCAGAGGGTGCTTGACACACTCTTTCCCCTGGCGAAGGGCGGCACAGCTGCGATCCCCGGCGGGTTCGGGACAGGTAAGACAGTCACTTCACAGCAGCTCTCCAAGTGGAGCGACGCGCACATCGTCATCTACGTCGGATGTGGCGAGCGCGGCAACGAGATGACCGAGGTGCTCACATCGTTCCCAGAGCTCGAAGACCCGAAGACCGGCAAGCCGCTAATGGGAAGGACGACGCTCATAGCTAACACATCGAACATGCCCGTCGCAGCGCGAGAGGCGTCGGTGTACACTGGCATCACAGCGGCGGAGTACTACAGAGACATGGGATATGACGTGTCTCTCATGGCAGACTCGACATCCAGATGGGCCGAAGCGATGAGAGAGATATCTTCTCGTCTCGAGGAAATGCCCGGCGAAGAGGGTTACCCAGCATACCTGGCGTCGCGTCTTTCGGAGTTCTACGAGCGGTGCGGCAGGGTGAAGACACTAGCAGGGCCGACAGGATCCATATCAGTCATAGGCGCGGTCTCCCCGTCCGGAGGAGACTTCAGTGAGCCCGTTACGCAGAACACGCTCAGGATAGTCAAGGTATTCTGGGCGCTCGATTCGAAGTTGAGGGAGAGAAGACACTTCCCCGCAATCAATTGGCTCACATCGTATTCATTGTATAGCCCCATTCTCGAGGAGTGGTACCGCAAGAACGTCGCTGAGGACTGGGGCGCTCTGAGGTTATGGGCCATGGAGACGTTGCAGCAGGAATCCGAGTTGCAGGAGATAGTCCAGCTCGTCGGTGCGGACGCGCTGCCCGAAGAGCAGAGGCTGACGCTCGATGTCGCGAGGATGATTCGCGAATTCTTCCTGCAGCAGAGTGCGTACCATCCCGTCGACACATACAGTCCGCTCAAGCGCCAGTACGAGTTCATGAACGCGATACGGAAGTACTCCGAGCTCGCCAAGAAGGCAGTGTCGCTTGAGGTATCGTTGGAGAAGGTTCAGGAGCTGAAGTGCAGGGCAGATCTGGGCAAGCTCAAGTTCGAGGACGACATCGACAAGGGGCTGAAGGCGATAGGCGCTCAGATGGAAACGGAGTTCTCAGGGCTGGGGGTGTGACACATGACCAAGGAGTACCACACGATAAGCCAGATTGCAGGCCCGCTCGTGTTCGTCGAGAAGACCGAGCCAGTAGCGTACGGCGAGCTCGTCACCATAGCGCTTCCCGACGGCTCTACCAAGAGGGGGCAGGTGCTGGATACCTCCGAGGACCTCGTCGTCGTGCAGGTGTTCGAAGGCACAGGAGGCATCGACAAGGCATCGGGCGTGAAGTTCCTGGGCGAGACGCTGAAGATGCCCGTGTCGAAGGATATGCTAGGCAGGATACTCTCCGGCTCGGGCGACCCGCTCGACAAAGGACCACCCATCATACCAGAGAAACGTCTCGAGATCATTGGCGCTGCGATAAACCCGTACGCACGGGACAATCCGAGGGAGTTCATACAGACGGGAATATCCTCCATCGATGGGATGAACACGCTCGTGAGAGGCCAGAAGCTCCCGATATTCTCTGGCTCCGGCCTGCCTCACAACGATATCGCTCTCCAGATAGCTCGACAGGCCAAGGTGCTCGGGGAGAAGGAAGATTTCGCGGTCGTATTCGGCGCAATGGGGATCACGAGCGAGGAGGCGCAGTACTTCATGAAGGACTTCGAAAGAACGGGCGCGCTCAAGCGAGCCGTCGTATTCCTGAATCTCGCAGACGACCCGGCCATCGAGAGGCTGCTCACGCCGAAGCTGGCGCTGACTACCGCCGAGTACCTGGCATTCGATCTGGGGATGCATGTGCTCGTCATACTTACAGACCTTACCAACTACTGCGAAGCCCTCCGACAGATAGGCGCCGCAAGAGAGGAAGTGCCAGCCCGACGTGGATATCCCGGGTACATGTACACGGATCTCGCGAATATGTACGAGCGTGCTGGCAGAATCAAGAACAAGCGCGGTTCAATCACGCAGTTCCCGATCCTCTCCATGCCAGGAGATGATATCACGCACCCGATACCCGACCTCACAGGATACATCACTGAGGGGCAAATCGTTGCGTCGAGGGAGCTACACCGGAAGGGCATATTCCCTCCCGTGGCGGTCGAGCGGTCTCTCTCCAGGCTCATGGGCCAGGGCATAGGCGAGGGCCACACCAGAGAGGACCACCGTGCGGTGTCCGACCAGCTGTATGCCGCCTACGCCGAGGGCAGGGATCTCAGAGGACTCGTCGCAATCGTCGGCAAGGAGGCACTCTCCGAGAGGGACAGGAAGTTCCTCGACTTCGCCGACTCCTTTGAGGGAAGGTTTGTGAGGCAGGACATGAACGAGGACAGGACAATCGACCAGACACTCGACCTCGCCTGGGAGCTCCTGTCCGCCCTGCCAATCGACTCCCTGACGAAGATAGACCGCAAGCTGATAGAGAAGTATCATCCGTCGACGAAGAAGTGAGGTAGGATGCCGATAAGAGAAGTCCAACCGACCCGCTCAGAGCTGCTCGAAGTCACCAAGAAGATCAGGTTGACCAAGAACGGCCACAAGATACTGAAGCTGAAGCGGGACGGCCTCATACTCGAGTTCTTTGAGATACTGGACAGAGCTAAGGACCTTAGAACGGAGATAGCCAAACAGTAC
>JBFEPA010000066.1:0-7392 GCA_041550275.1 Thermoplasmata archaeon
GGGCGGGAGCAGATGATGGAGATGCATCCAGTCCTGAGAGGCTTCTTCGGAGGCGAGTGATCACATGAGCGGCAGCCCAGCCGCAGGCGGCAGCGCTGGAGCCGGTGCAGGACCGGCCAGGTCCGGCATGGGCGGCCAGATGATGATGCTCATGGCGATGGTCTTCGCGATGTGGGTTCTGCTGGACAACAACCTCCGCCAGGGCCTCGGCAAGGTCGTCGGTGTGGGGCTGATGCCACTCGTCGGATTCGGCGGGAGCTACCCTGTCTTCACACTTGTCTGCACGGGCCTCATAATGACATTATTCAGCGTGACCGTCCGGCACCTCTTCATCGACTGGATATCTATGGCCAGGGGCCAGCGCATACAGACCGCCTTCCAGAAGGAGATGAGGGAGGCGAGGACGAGCAACAACACGTTCAAGCTGAAGAAGCTGACAGAGCTCCAGCCTCAGATGACCGCGCAGCAGATGAAGACCATGCAGTCGCAGTTCAAGCTGATGCCCATGACCATGATAGTCATCATACCGATATTCGCCTGGCTGGCTAATTTCGTCTATCTCGATCTATCGTCGACGATATTCTCAGTCCCGTGGGAGTTCAACGCGAGCATGAAGAATTCGCACATCCTTCCCAATTGGGTGCTGCTCTATTCGCTCGTTACCCTGCCGTTCGGGCAGATACTGCAGAGGGTGCTGAAGTACTTCAGCTTCAGCAGGAAGCTACGCGACCTCGAGAAGCGCGAGCACGACGTGCAGGGCGCGATCGGCTGAAGCAGGTGGATGGCACTCATGAGGATCGCTATCTCAGGACCTCCTGGAAGCGGCAAGACGACCGTGAGCGAGATTGTAGCTGAACGCCTTGGCTACGAGCTCGTGCTTGTAGGCCAGATTTTCAGACAGATGGCCTCGGAGAGGGGCGTCGACCTGAAGACTTTCGGCAGCTTCGCCGAGGAGGACGAGACTATAGACCGCGAGCTAGACGACAGGATGGTCGCCACGGCCGCAGCACGTGATGACATCGTCATCGAGGGAAGGCTTGCAGGCGCCCTTCTGAGACGCAAGGGTGTCGATGCCTTCACCGTGCACATCGACGCTTCCGAGGAAGTGCGATGCCTCAGAATAGCCAAGCGCGAGGACGACAATGATGACGTCATCTTGATGGAGATGAGGATGCGCGAGCGGTCCGAGAGGAAGCGATATCTCGCGTACTACGGTATCGACCCGTCCAACCGCATGACATACGACCTCTGGATAGATTCCTCGGCCAAGACCGCCGAGGAGATTGCTGACGTGATTGTTGCTGAGGCCAGGAAGAGGTGTGACCTTGAGGCTCAAGAAGGCTAAGTCACCGGCGGTCTCTGGACGCGGCCGAATGCCAGAGGATCGCGGAATAGAAGAGCTGCTCAGGGACGGCGTCGTCGTGATCGACAAGCCGATGGGGCCGACATCTCACCAGGTGACAAGCTGGGTCCGTGACATGCTGGGCGCGGCGAAGGCCGCTCACGGTGGCACGCTGGACCCGCGCGTTACCGGTGTCCTCCCCGTCGGAGTCGGCGTCGCCGTGCGAGCGATGGACTCGCTGCATTATGGTACCAAGTAGTATGTCGGCGTCATGAAGATGCACGGGGACTTCGACTCGCAGCGGCTCGAAGAGGTGTTTCAGGAGTTCGTCGGTGAGATCATACAGACGCCTCCTGTGAGGTCCGCAGTCAAGAGAGCGCCCAGAACGAGGGAGATACATTCGCTGAAGCTCATGGAGATCTCCGGGCGTAACGTTCTCTTCAGAGTGGATTGCGATGCGGGAACCTATGTCCGAAGCTTGTGTGTGGACATCGGGGATGCCATTGGCATCGGCGGACATCTTCAGGATCTAAGGCGCACGCGGGCAGCCACGATTGTCGAGGGGCAAGCGGTGACGCTCCACGATCTCAAGGATGCACTCGCAGATCGTGAGAATGGCGACAGTGAGAACCTGACGCGCATGTTCAGCCCGATGGAGATGCTGCTGAAGCACATGCCGACCATCGAGATCAAAGACTCGGCCGTGGACGCCATCTGCCACGGGGCGGACCTAGCCATGCCCGGCATAGTGGCACTGGACGATTCCATCGTCAAGAATGCCACAGTCGCGATGCTATCTATGAGCGGCGAGGGCGTCGGCCTCGGGAAGGCGTTGGTAGGCTCCAAGGAGATGATGGCAAGTTCGCAGGGATTCGCAGTCAAGACGATGAGGGTCTTCATGCCGGCCGGCACTTACGAAAAGGGATGGTCGACCTCTGACAAGTAACGGTCACAGAAAGGCATCCAGAGTCTCCTGGCCCCTGGTCAGCGGTTTCGCGTCGATTCCCAGTTCCCGCTCGACTGATGACGCGAACTCCTCCGTGAATCCATGCGTCGTGAAGACCTTCGATGGGGCGCATCGCCTCACGAACTCCATCAGCTCGTTGTAGTCGCAGTGGTCGGACAGCGGAAACATCTCCGTCGATGACTGTCGAGTGGCCCATCCGAGCCTGCCCGCAGCCCATCCAGTGAACGCAGCAACCTTTGCGCCGTGCTTGACCATACGGTCGACCTTGGCGCGCTCGGCACCGGCTCCAGGAGTCACGTACACGAGGGGCTGGGCGGCTAGCAATCCAGAACCAGTTTCGACTGGCAGGCGGTAACCATGGGCGTTCAAGGCACGGTGGTTCTCTGCCGTCCGTTGCTCGACGCGTATCGTGTAGTCGCGCAACTCGTGGCAGAGCTCCTGTGCCTTTCCCAGTGGATACGCCAACAACACGGCACTCGCCCCGCCGTTGAGGGTGTCCCCTACCCAATCCTTCACTGCGCCAACGATGGCATCGTGCCGAGGGAATTCATACTCTGGCCTGCCGTAAGAGCACTCCATCACCAGCACATCACACCCGATGGGCTTAGCGGGGCTCAGGTGCCCTTTCGTCCTTGTGCAAAAGTCGCCGGTGTACAACACCCTCGAGGAGCCGTCGATGAAGAACATCACAGAGCCGGGGGCGTGTCCAGCATCTAACATTTCGACTGATGGCTGGCCCGCCATCTCCACCTGCCTCCGGCGGAGACGCACGAGGTCGTGAGTGATCCTGGAACAGATGATTGGTGCCCTACCGAGGTAGCTTGGCACATGGTCCGAATGGGCGTGCGAGACCAGGTTGATGTCGCCCTGCACCACGCGACGCGGGTCGAGCCGGTATGCATGTCCACCCGCAGGAACCACGACGCCGTTGCCGAGATCCCTGATCGTGTTTGTAAGAAGAGGTTCCAAATGACATCACCGAAACGCTGCGGTTTCGCAGCGGTGGCGAAATGGCCTCCGGATAGTTCACTATCGTATCCGCTCTAGCGAAAATGCTCCGACCATGATTGCCTTGTTCGTGTGCCGGTACTCTATCCAGTCCCTCGTCTGCGCGTCGCCTATGCCCTGAACGCTCAGCATCGTCTTCTGCTTCTCCGACTTGAACTGGACCGCCCCCGTCATCTGGTGCTGTATCGACTCGAGCTGCTGCTCCGTATGCATGCCCTTCTCGAGCGCGTAGATGCCGATTGCATTCGTTTGACGTACCATGCCGACGAACTTCTGGATGAACTTGTATGCGCCCTTGTCCTCCGCCTTGGGGATGCTCATGGACAACGATAGGAATGCGACCCTCACATACGGGTTGCCCTCCTTGGTCAGCGATGATATCGTCTCCTCAAGGGCCTTCAGTATACCGCTGTAGTCGTCTGGTCCCGCCACCCTCAGCTCGTTCGCGGGAACGTCCTCGTCACCGGATTGACCAGACCCTGTGGCATCTATCCACCGGACCAGCCCGAGTTGGCTGAACTCGATGAAGCTCGGCATTATCGGCGCCATCTGCCTCGCGACCTCCGCAGGCGGATGAGAGGTGGTCACGATCACCGCGGGAACGCCCTTCTTGAGGCCGTCCGCGAGGAACAAGAACATGGCGACCTCCTTGCCGATGAATGGCGGGCCTACATACAGCACGTTGGAGGCGAACGGCATGCCCCCCATGAGGAGGTCGTCCAGGCGCTCTATGCCTGTCTTGACCTTCTTCTCGACATACTCGGTCTCGACCGCCTCTTCCATCTCCTCGATGTCCTTCCGGAGTTGCGACTGCAGCGCGCGCTCACGCTGCTCCAGCTCCTTCTCGCGCTGGTAGAACCGTGACTTCATCTCGCGCTCCTTCTCTTCCAACCGCCGCTCGCGCAGCTCGATCGTCCTCTGCTCCTCCGAGTCACCGCGTGGAAGCCCTGAGCGAGCGTCCTCGAAGTCATCGACACTGCGCAACAGCTTCCTCTCCATCGACTTGAGCTCGGCGTGCTTGAGCCCGATCTCCGTCTCCTTGGTCTTCAGCGACTTGTCCTTCGCAATAAGCTCTCGCACCTTGGCGTTCGAGCGCTCGTGCTCCGCCTTGACACGAGTCTCGAGCTCCTTGATTATCTGTTCGCGCCGGTCGAGAGAGGATAGCTTGCTTGCGAGGTCCTCCTTCATCGCGCCGACCTCGTCGAGCCTCTTCCTCAGCTCATGCGACATCTCAGCGTGCTTCTTCTCGATATCGGCGGACTCCTCCTTCGACAGCCGGATTTCCTCCTGCTGCGCCTCCAGGCTATACAGAGCGGTCCTGTGGTCCGCCTCCTCCTGAGCGAACTGCTTCCTGCGGTCCAGGAGCTCCGCCTCCTTCTCGACTAGGTCGTTCATCTGTTTGTCCGCACGGGCTATCAATCGCTCGGCCTTCTGCGCCTTCTTGCGGAGCTCCTCCTCCTGGGCGCGCAGGGCGATTTCCCTCTCGGATATCGTCTCCTGCTTCATCAGCAGCTGCTGTTGGAGCCGCTCTATCGAGCCCTTCTCCTCAGCGAACTTGCCGATCTCCTCTTTGACTGCGACCGTTTCAAGCGCACGCAGATCAGCTGTCGTCTCGCGCATCGAGAGTTGCTTCTCCTTCTCGGCGAGAGTTTCCTGGAGGGCGTCGAGCTCCTTCCTCCTCAGCTCGAGCGAAGACTTCTCGTCGGCAATATCGACGGCACCGTCCTTGACTTCGCGCTCCTTAGCCTGCATCTCCAAGAGGCGCTTGTCCAACTCCGCCTCGATTGCCGACAGCTTCGACTCCCTCGACGTCAGGCTCTTCGTTCGCTTGGCGAGCTCCTTCGCCTGGGTGTCGATGTCCCCCTGCTTCAGGCGCATCGTCTCGATCTTGGCCTCGATCTCCGCTTCCTTCTTGGCCAGTTCCTTCCGATCAGTCCTCGCCTGTTGCACGCGCACATCGGTCTCCGCCTCAAGCACGGTGACCTGCTTCTTTCGCTCGTCTATCGACTCTATCTCCTCTGTTAGGCGCTTCTCATACGCCTCGAGGTCGGACTCCTTCGTCGTGAACGCCTCCTCCCTGTAATCCAGGGCGACGCGTTTGCGCTCGAGCTCCCTGATCTGCTCCCTGAGCTTGCCATCACTGGCTTTCAAGACCTCGCGCTCCTGGACGGAGGTCGCGCTCGCGATTATGTGCAACATCGAGCCACTGAGCTGTATCGCCACTGCGCTTCCGAGATATGCCATGGGGAGTATGCTGGCGAGATCTATCGGAGTGAAGCGGAATATCATGGGGAATGTGAGCAGCACCGGCGGGAACGCTGCGGAGGCGATGCTGATTATCTTCCTTCGGCCTCTGCCCTCCCAGGTCATCGCCAGCGACGCGAGCGTGAGGCTGATGCCAAGAAGCGATGCTGGGTATAGCCAGTCCGGTCGTCCCAACGACACCTTGCCAGCCTCGTCGAGTGCTATGAGCACGATGAAAAGGGCGGGCACTAAGAGCGCGAGAATGCCCAGTATGAAATGCGGCTCCGTCCTGTCAGCGAAGTATGGCTCCCATTTGACGGCCAATGCGATGGCCGCGACGAGCACGCCCGCAGACAGCGGGAGCACCCACTTGAGCACGGTCACATACTCGGACGCGTCCGTGAAGTATGACCAGTTCTCCAGCAGATACGCGAGCACCGCGGTCGCAGCGAGAGCGAGCCCGGAGACGATGCCCAATACGTGAGCCAGCCGACCTATGCGCAACTGCAACATAGCTGCCTTGCGCGCCCTCGGAGTCTCGGCTTGCTCCAGACTGGAGTCGAACTTGTCCTCATCAGTCGGCTCCTTGTCCCGTTTGGGCGCTGAAGACTTCTTCGTGCTCTTCCTCGGCGCCATATCCCACATCCCTTCCGGACGAAGCGTCAGAGGCCGACCTCGGCCTCAACGGCGGAAAAGCGGTCTCTGGATACTTAAACATTGACTCGCGATTACCACGTCCAGGCAAAGTCCAGGGTCTGTGATAGGGCCTACCTCATCCGTCGAAAGCGTCGGCCCTGTAAGTCTCCCTTCCGCCGACAATCGTCAACAACACCTTTGCGCTCCCTATCTCATCCTGAGGGATCTCGAACAGGTCGTCCGACAACACAACCATATCAGCGAGCTTCCCGACCTCTACGGAACCTTTGATGTCCTCCTCGAACGACGCGTACGCTCCTCTCAGCGTATACGCCTCGATGGCCTTCTCCAAGCTTACTGTGCGCGAAGGCTCCGTTGACCAATCGCGTGTTACTGCGGCCTGCAGACCAGGCAGCGGATTCATGTCAACGACAGACCAATCGCTGGAGAATGCTATAGTGGCGCCGGCCTCGTCCAGACTTCGCCACGGGAACGAAGTCTTGATCCTCTCTGGGCCTGCCGCCCTCACATAGACACTGTCGGACTCAGGAACTGCATGCATCGGCTGCATCGAAGCGACCACGCCAAGCTCCTTGAATCGCGGGATGTCGTCCTTCGAGACCATCTCTATGTGCTCGATCCTGTGCCTGTGATCCCTCTTGCCGTTGATTCTCGCTGCATGCTCGTATGCGTCGAGCGTGACCCTCACACCGCGGTCTCCACAAGAATGAGTCATGCATTGAAAGCCCATCTTGTCGAGCCTCTGGATTATCTCCTTGTACTCCTCAGGCGTGTACTTGGTTTCGCCGCTAGATGAGGGGTCGTCGGCGTATGGCTCCAGCATCGCTGCGGTGTGCGAGTCGAGCACGCCGTCGATGAAGAGCTTCACGACGCCCGTTCGAAACCACTCGTCGCAGTGCTTGTTGCGAATCTCCGAGAACGTCTTCAGGTCGTCCTCAGTCGTCGACTTGTGATATCCGAGGGCGACATATGCGCGAGCGCTCATCCGTCCCTCGCGCTTCACCTGCTCGTATGCTTCGATGCTCCTGAAATCCACACCCGCATCGTGGAAGCTGGTGATGCCATGCTTCGGCAGCTCTTCGAAGACCCATCTGAGGCCGTCCAGCTCGCTCTCGCGTATCAACGCGGAGAGGTCACCGGCGAGATAGATCAGGTCGCCGGGGTTGTGGAACAC
>JBFEPA010000067.1:0-7324 GCA_041550275.1 Thermoplasmata archaeon
CTGCATGGTGGATTTCGGCAGGACGCTCGATTCCGGCAACCTGAAGATGGTCTTCGTGTATGGTTCGAACCCGCTTTCGACATTCCCCAACCAGAAGATGCTGCGGAACGGATTCTCGCGAGAGGACGTCTATCTCGTCGTCCACGACCTCTTCATGACCGACACTGCGGACTACGCGGATATCGTCCTTCCGGCAACGACTTCCTTTGAGCACTTCGACATCCACACATCGTACATGCATCAGTACCTCTCCGTGAATGAGAAGGCAATCGAGCCTATGGGAGAGGCGAAGTGTAACTCCGATCTCTTCAGAGCGCTCGCAGCCGAGATGAAGCTCAGCTCCAAGGAACTGTTTGAGGAGGACGAGAAGATTGCCCGTACTCTGATATCGAAGAGCAGGGCAGCGGAGGGGACCTTCGAGGCTTTGTCCAAGAAGGGCTTCCTCAGACTGAAGGCATCGGACAGGTCGGCATACCAGACTCCGAGTGGAAAGATCGAGCTCTATTCTTCCGCTGCGGAGAAGGAAGGTCTTGGCGGATTGCCTTCTCACATCGAGGTCCGCGGACGGCTTCCGTATCAGCTGCTCTCCCCTGTCCACCAGCTTCTGTGCAGGTCGCAGTATCACAGCATGCGACCCGAAGTGGAGCAAGTGGTGTACATATCCCCAAAGGACGCGAAGGGCGAGCGCATCGAGGCCGGTGCCGTCATAACTCTCAGGAACGAGTTTGGCGAGATGAGCGCCAAAGCGCAACTGTCCGACGATGTCCCGACCGGGGTGCTGTTGTGTCATTCTGCGCTATGGCCAAAGCTCTCCAACGGCACGAACGTCAATTTCGTTACGACCGACTACGTCCAGCGGTACGGACATTGCTCCGCCCTTAACTCAACATTTGTGGAGATAATCTGAGTGCGGAAAGGCTGCAGTCCAAGGCCTGGCTCAGACGTATCCGAAGAACTCCTTGTGGATCTCCCTGACCGTCGTCTTGAGGTCCTTCTGGTCAACCGTGAAGTGATACGCGACAGTCGAAGCCCCTGCAGATATCAGCTCGACATTGACATCCTTGGCCGCCACGGCCCGAAACACTCTTGCAGCGACGCCCTTAGTTCTGCCGAGGCCTTCCCCAACGGTGCACACCAATGCTCTCCCGCCTTCGACCTCGTAGCTCTCGCCGACGCCTGCGATGTGCTTCTTCATCGCCTTCTTCGCCGCTGAAATATCGCTCTCGTCGATTATGATTGCTACACACGTCTGGGAAGTGGTCGCCGAGAACAGGTTTATGCCCTCGTTTGTCAGGCAAGTTGATATGTCCGATAGGAACCCGGACTTGTAGCCCGCTCCCGTGTCGTATATCTTGAGCGTCGCAACCTTCGGGACGTATGAAACGCTCTTGATCACATCTTTCCTGGTCGCCCTGCTGTTGCCGATGACCGTTCCTGGGGACTTGGGGTCGTACAGATTCTTGATCACCATCTCTATTCCGCGCAGCCGTGCAGGTTGGACCGCGCGCGGGTGAAGCACCTGGGCGCCGAAGTAGGCCAGCTCTGCCGCCTCCTCGTACGACAGGCGGTCTATCAGAAAGGCGTTCTTCGCCATCTTCGGGTCGGCGCTCATGAATCCGTCGACCTCCTTCCAGATCTCTATGGGTCCTGACTTCATGGAGTGTGCGATAACCGATGCGGTGTAGTCCGTCCCGCTCCTTCCGAAGGTCGACACGTGGCCGTTCTTCGTTATGCCAAAGAACCCTGTGACGACGGGGAGCATTCCCTTGCCGAGTGCGCTTTCCAGTGTGGGCTTGAGATTCTTCTCGCATTCGCTCAGTATGGCCACTGCGTTGAGATGCTGATTGTTCGTAACGAGGCCAAGCGCATCGGTCTCCATCGCTACAGCGTCCAGCTTCTTGTGTGATAGGCGGGCTGCGACTATTATCGCTGCCAGTCTCTCGCCAGCGCTCAGTATCAGGTCGTAAGTCCTCGGGGTCAGCTCCTCAGTATAGGTCACTCCGTACAGAAGGCGGTCGAGCTTGGTGATCTTCTTCTCGATCATCTCCAGGGCTTCCTTCCTGGCACTACCGTCCCGCTTCGGAAGCATGTCGACGTGTCGCAGCTTCAGCTTCAGAAGGAAGTCATCGATCTCCGTCTCTTGCCGTGGCACTGAGACGAATTCCTTCAGGGAGTCGGTCACGCCAGACGCTGCTGACACGGTGACGATCTTCTGCTCTTGCTCGTCCTTCACGACCTTTGCGACTCTGCGGAGGGCGTCCTTGTTGCCGAGGCACGTCCCGCCGAACTTCATTATCTTCAATGCATCATCCTCCGCGGCATCTCGTTGCCGCCCACTCCATAGGCGGCTGGCGGCATCCGGCTGTGCGCCGTCATCTTGCTTCGGCTGTGTTCGGCCTCGACGATGTTGGGCAGGTCTCCAGCGATGCCGACTTCCCCGTCGAGCATTACCATGCCACCAATGAATCCGTCCACGCTGCTAACGTCAGCGAATGCAGTCTCCAGCCCACGGTCCGCATGGGCGGCGTTGCCGATGGCGGTTGCCATGGCGTCCGCGAGAACAGCCGAATCGGCGACCGCAACTGAGATGTCCGACTGTCCGAGGCTGATCGAATGTCCGAGCTTGCCGCTGGAAGAACACACGCCCATCATCTTTCCCAGCGTGCACATCTCGAATGCGACGGCATTGCACGTTTCAGGGTCGGAGAACACCTCTATGGTGGTTGGCTCCTCCAATATCAAGGCGATGTCTCCTCCGTTGTCAATCCAACCGTGGCGGCAGCCCCTGGCGACCATCGCCTCAAGTCCCGCCTGGGCAACAGCTCCAGCCACGCACGCCATCGGGCCTATCCCGACGGCTTCCGAGGCGTCGCACATCCTCACAGCGGCCTCGTTCTCTGCGAGCGCACGGTCATATGGTTCGAAAGTCGTCAAGAAGAACGGGTCGAGAGTTATCTGCCGCTCTATGTCTGCCCGTGCGCGGAGCACTCCGTCTATAGCATGCGAAATGAACCGCTTGTCGGCGACTACTGCAACGGCAGTTTCTCCCGCCTCGAACCTCACTCTGACGACATCCCTCATATGAGTATCTCCATTGCGCGCGGGGGACAAGCGTCGATGCATACGCCGCATGCCACGCACTTCTCCTCGGTGAACAGCACCTTTCGAGACTTTCGGTCTATGCTGAGGGCGTTGGTGGGGCATATGGACACGCAGACGCCGCAGTGTGTGCAAACCTTATCGTCCCTCCTCACACCCTCCTTGATCGGCCTTACGCCCACGGAGGCGCCTTTTAGGTAATCGATGCCTTTGCGTATGCTGTCCGGCTTTCCCGAGATCTCGATCACCATCTTGCCGCCGACCTCGTCTATCTCGGCGCGCAGTATGTTGACGAGCAGGCCATGCTCGGCTATGAGATTGTGTGTGATTGGCAGGTTCGATGACTCTGGGTTGAAGTTGAGCACGAGCTTGGTCTTCATTTCATCGCCTCCTTCTCGGTCCTCGGTTCGAGCGTCTTCAGCTGCCTATTCAGCGGGAGCCTCTGAACCGGTTCCGTGATGACGAAGCTGCCATCGAGTATCCTCTTCTTCAGCATCGTTGTTATTTCCCGCGCCTTGTATATGCTCGACAGGGGGGATGTGGGCACACGCTTGCCTTTCATCATGACCTCCCCCGAGCTCAACTCGGCGTATGAGACCTCCTTCAGGACCGCCCTCGAGCGTTTCTGTTGAGCGTAGTCGAAGATCGCCGTGAATATCTTGTCGTCGGTGACGGCGCACGCAGATGCCATCTCCTCGTCGAGTATCGGTATCGGCACGCCTATGCCCACGCCGAGAGACGCCCCGTACCTCGTAAATGTCAGGCCCTTGACGAAATCGGGTGACATCTGTTTGAGGTCGCCAATCACGGCTATTGAGCCTGCTGGTCTCTTGGGAACCCCGTGTGCAGTCCGCGCCACGCCGGTGTTGAACTGCGTGCCCTCCCAGGCCACGAATCCCTCTCCACCGCCCAGGAATATCCGCGTGCCTATGCCTATCGTCCTGTAGAACGGGTCGTTGATCAACGGCGACAGCTCCCCCGCGTTGCTGTATGTCGCGTTTCCGAGCTCGGGTAGCAGCTTGCCCATGTAAGTGTACAACGTCTTCTGGGAGGTGTTCGAGGCCGCAGCGTAGTTCTGGTAACAGTTGCGGACGTTCATCATCACTGCCTGGTTCATCGTCTTCAAGCTGACGTACGTGTCGATGTCCTTCAGCGGATAGCAGTCCGTGCTAGTTGCGGTCGCCCTCAACCTCACGGCTTTGCCCCTCACCAGATCCTCGATCACGTGGGCTCCGCCATGCATCATGTTGTTCGACTCGTCAAGCTCCGTCGCGCCTAGGTAAAGGTCCACCGCAGCGAGGCCAGAGTAAGCGGGTATTCCGTCAAGCCACGCTCTCTGGATCTTCATGGGCGGGTCCGAGTGTCCCAGGTTGAAGTACGCTCCGGATGAGCACATTGCGCCGAAGGTCCCGGTCGTGACGATATCCACTTCCTTTGCCGACTTCTTGACGCCGTTGGACCGGACATACTCCTTGAACTCCATCGCGGTCATGACGACGGCGTTGCCCTCGCTCGTTCTGGCCTTGATGTCGTCATAGGTCTTTCCTTTGGTGCCGCCTGAGCTTTTCTTTGATTTCGTCACATGACCCCCTCCTTGTGGGCGAGCTCGGCATTCAGCACGGAGCCGCCAGCCCCTCCTCTTATGGTGTTGTGCACCAGCAGGAAGAACCTGAGGCTGTCCTGAGTCGTCCTTATCCTGCCGACGGTCACCGCCATGCCGCGCGCCCTCTCAGGGCTCCCGGCCATCGAATCGATCAGGGGTTGCGGACGGTTTGGCTCACGGGTCACGATTATCGGATTCTCCGGTGCGCTCGGCAGAGACAGCTCCTGCGGGCGCGACCTGAACTCACTCAGAGTTGACGCCACTCGCTCCTCGTCCGGCATGCCCGTCTTTCTCGCAAACACCGCCTCCAAATGACCGTCCCTAACATTCACCCTGCAACAGCTTGCTATAATGCTGACTGGCGAGTCTACGAACCGTCCACCCTCGAATCGACCGAGTATCTTCCGCCCTTCGCTGTTCATCTTCTCCTCTTCTTTGGATATGTGTGGAAGGATGTTGCCGAGGATATCGACCGATGGCACGCCCGGGTAGCCCGCCCCAGAGAGCGCCTGGTATGTTGCGACATGGAAGTCATCAATCCCGAAATCGTCGACGAGCGGCTTGAGCCCGAGCGCCAGACCAGTGACCGAACAATTCGCGTTGGTGACGACGTATCCTCCTTTTCGCCTGCGCTTGCGCTGTATCTCAACGGCATCGAGGTGTTCATGGTTGATTTCAGGTACCAGGATCGGCGTGTCCGGGTCGGTCCTGTGTGCGGAAGCGTTGGAGAACACCGCCATGCCCAGCTCGGCACACTCGTCTTCGATGTCACCCGCAACTTCAGACGGAAGCCCGCTGAACACCACCTCCACGCCCTCGCGTGACAAGCTGTCAGCCGTGGTCTGTTCTATCCTCCGCTCTCCGAGGTCCGCGCCAAGCTCGACTTCCGGAAGCTTCCACACATCGGACAGCCTCTTGCCTTCGGAACGGTCCGACGCGCAGTACGCGGCCACTTCGAAGTACGGGTGGTCATCCAACATGTGAGCGAATCGCTGTCCGATCATGCCGCTAGAGCCCAATATCGCCGCTTTTCGTCTAGTCATCTCGACCACCTTCTGAAGTATTCTTTCTCCGCGTCCATGATGCCGGCGAACGCCTTCGGGTCGCCGCTTGCCGAGGCCGCACTGAGCTCGTCTATCGCTGATGTCATCGAATCGAGCGTTGCCGCGGTCTCAGGGTTCAACCTCTGGATATCATGATATACTCGCCTGCTCTCCATTGATATGTTCGATGCAAGGTCGGCGAGCTTCGAGAACGACGGTCCCGAAAGAACCGCAAGCTGGTCGATCGTGAACGACGACCTTGCAGTAACGAGGCCGAAGGCCAAGGCGCAGAGATGAGGCACACCGAGTATGTACGCTATCACCTTGTCATGGTCATCAAGAGGGACGTCGACCACGTGAGCTCCAGCCTGCTTGAAGATGCTCCTCACCACTTCGTCCGCATCGCTGCAGCCACAGCTGCACAGTAGCACATTCCTTCCCTCTGGAGTGGCCACTCCTGAGCCGAACATTGGATGCGCGCTGGTGATCCTCAGCCCCTGCTCGACGCCTTCCCTAAGAACGTCTATGATGTGCGTCTTGACGCTGCATACGTCGAAGACCACTCCTCTGGGAGATGATGACAGTATCTGCCTGAGATCATCCTCAGCCGTGCCGAGGGGGCCAGCTATGACTACTACATCCGCATCTTGTGAGGGGTCAACAGGCGACTGCACATTGGGATATCCTTCAAGCTTCGCTCTCGAATCGAAGACCGATACCGCAGCGCCTCGGTTTGACAGGAACCTTGCTATCCATCCGCCAGTTCTTCCAGCGCCTACGACCAGGGCCTTCTTTCCGTCCAGGAATCTCTCCGGCTCGTCGTTCTGGACACGCACCGCTGCTCCTATCAACGCTTCCACTATTGTCGTCGCAGTATCGGTGTCGACACCCATTGCTTTGGCCATTGCGGTCGCGCTTCCGATCACGACCTCCTCTCTTGCCGAGTCTCTGATGTCGAGGCGAGCCTTGCGCTTGGTCATGCCTATCTCTCTCGCCACACTCATCCGCTGGCTCACAAGTGCCATTATCTCGCGGTCTATCGCGCTGACCTGTTGGCGCAGGGACTCGATCTCCGAAGCGGTCAGATGAATCCCCCCTGGAGCATCTCGTCCAGGATCACCGCTGCTGCGGAGTTCTCCACGACCGGTACCGCCCGTGGTACGATGCATGGATCGTGCCTTCCCTTGACTGCGAGTTCGACGGGCTTCTTCTCATGAACATCGACGCTCATCTGTGGTGTTGCTATCGACGAGGTCGGCTTGAACGCTACCCGGAACTCCACCGGCATGCCGATGGATATGCCTCCAAGTATGCCACCGCAATTGTTCGTCTTGGTTGCGACACGGCCGCGCTTGACGATGAATTGGTCGTTGTTCTCGCTCCCGCGCATCGCCGCGGAGGAGAACCCTGAGCCGAACTCGACACCTTTCACGCCTGGTATCGAGAACATCATGGCCGACATCAGACTCTCTATCGACCCGAAGAACGGCTCCCCAACGCCAACCGGCAGGCCGATGACCGTGCATTTGACCACGCCACCGACACTGTCTTGGTCGTGATGAGCTCTGACGATCTCTTC
>JBFEPA010000068.1:0-7240 GCA_041550275.1 Thermoplasmata archaeon
CGCTATCGAGCAGCTGATGACGGAGAAGAGCGGCCTCTTCCTGAGCGCTTCAGGGCCACCGGCTACCAGGGACGCTATCTCGACCTGCTTCTTAGCGTCTGCGGCTCCGTGCGTCGCGGGCACGACCTGCACATGCTTCGTGCTGTTCTGCAAAGCGGTCCAGAGAGAGTTGACCGCGAGCGCCCCCTGGGGGACATCGTGGGCGGTGACCGTCGTCCAGCAGATGTCCACACCCTTCATCGCGTCTGCCATCTTGGAGAAGTTGGCGAGGTCGCTGTTGGTGGTTGGTCTCTTCTCCCCGGTCTCGAGGTCGTGCGTGAACACTGCGAGCCCGGTCGTCGCCAGGAGCGGGTATGTCTCGACGGGGATCTTCTTGTCGTGCTTCGGGTCCCTAGCACCGATCGTGATGCTCTTGGGGGCCTTCCCTACCGCCTCCTTGACCATCGACTCCGGGAGCTTCGCGATTCCCTTCTTGGGGTCTACCGTGGCTCCTTTGCCCTTGAGCAGCTTGAGCACGTCGGGGCTCTTCACCATCACCCCGATCCTCTCGAGGCACTCGATGCTCTGCTGGTGGATCAGCTCTATCTCGTCCTTGTCGAAGAACTTCAACCGCGCAATTGCCATCTCAATCCTCCCGAAACTCCACTGAACGAACGGGGATGCAAAAGGTATCTAAAAGGGTTTCTGGAAAGGACTATGAACGGTCAGGCTCAGAGGTGTTTCTCGAGCCTCTTGCCAACGGCGTTCCAGTCCACGATGTTCCAGAAGGCCTCGAGGAACTTGCCCCGGTCGTTCTTGTAGTCTATGTAGTACGCGTGTTCGAAGACATCGACGACCATGAGCACGGCATATGTCGGCATCACGTTGACATTGTGCTTCTCGACCTGCATGATATACGGTCTGTTGGTCTGCTCTCCTGCGACGAGTGCCGCCCAGCCGGAGCCCTCGACCGAGGCAGCTGCCGTGGTGAACTCCTTCTTGAACCGATCGAACGAACCGAACTCAGCGTTCAGCCAATCCGCAAGCT
Source organism: Thermoplasmata archaeon (assembly GCA_041550275.1). GTDB lineage: Archaea > Thermoplasmatota > Thermoplasmata > UBA10834 > UBA10834 > UBA10834. The sequence goes on from JBFEPA010000068.1 coordinate 1,028, forward strand.
TGTCTGAGGGCTTGTCGGGACCCTTGCCCTTCGGGGCGAGGTTGCCCCAGAAGAGCGAGTGCAACACATGCCCTCCGATATTCCAGGAGAGGTCCTTCAGGGTGGCCTTCACGTCGAAATCTGTGTTCTCCTGTCTGGCCTTGTCCATCTTGGCCAGGGCGTTGTTCGCCCCGGTGACATAGGCGTTGTGATGCTTCTCGTGGTGTATCCTGAGCTGCTCCTCAGAGATGTACGGCTTCAGGTCTGCATACCCATACGTCAGTTTCGGGAGACTGAAAGTCTTCACTTGGTCCACGCTTTTTCCCTCCTCTGCCCAGAGGAGTCTCGATACCCCATATGTAGATTTTGACGTAATCAGGAGCATCTCACCCGAGGCGCTTACCGCGAGTATTACGGCCGGCGGCAGATGCCAGACAGATGATGATCACGAGCACCAGGAGCGGGCCTAGCTCCACGAACTCGGGTATCGGCACTGGAAGGTCGACCAACGGATAGTTGTCCATCGTCCCAGCGGTTCCGTCCAAGGCGTATGGGTCATCGACAATGCCGTCCGGCTCCGAATCCGGTGAGGTCCAATCGCTCCAGTAATTGCCCCTCCCGAAATCGTCCCATGCGTTCATCACGCCATCGTCCCTTGCCTGGACATGCATCGGGTCATAGGTGAACCCCGCCCCATTGTTCAGGTAGAAACTGTTGTTGAAGACGGCGTTCTGGAACCCGTTGTCGATATGCATCCCGTACCCTGTGTTGTTATAGACGGCGTTCCTCGTGAACTCATTCAGATCAGAATGATTGAGGTAGATTCCGCAGAGATTGTAGGAAACGCTGTTGTTGGTCACAACGTTGTAGGTCGAATATGCCATGGCCAATCCGACGCTGAGATCGTTGAGAAGCTGGCTGCTGACCACCATGTTCCTGCACTCTACCAGTATTATCTGCCCTCGGCCCTCGGGCACGGGGTCGCCATTGGCCCCAACCCTGTACATCATGGGCTTGCCGTTGACCGTGTTGGTGTCCTCTATCGTATGCGAATTCCAGCCTCCGAGTGTCGAGCTCCGAATCATCAATCCGCACCCGACCATAGTGTTACGCCTGAGGGTCATGATCGCGGAGTCCGAACTGAAAACGGAGACCTTCGAGCATTCGGCAAAGGAGCAGTCATCGAAACTGAACCCGGACCCTCGATCGAGGTAGGCGCTTCCTTGGGCGTTCTCGGCGAAGGTACAGTTGTCCACGCTGATGCCGCCAGAGTAGTATATGTTCAGGTTGGACAGCTCGAAATAAGTGAAGTTCAAGCCGTGCCTGCCGTTGTCCGAGAACGTATTCCAGGACATTCTCGTAGCAGCCGTCGCCTTCAGGATGGCTCCGTACTCCGCGTTGCCTGAGCAGGAGTTGTTGGCGACCACGGATTCCCGGACGAAGCTTAGGGATATCCCAGACCCGCCCGTTCCCGAGCAGTTGTTGTCTGCAATCATCAGATAGCGCTGTTCGCCACCCCATGGCGCACCGGAGATCTCTATACCGCAATCCGTGTTGCCAGAACAGTCGTTTCCAGTGAAGTTGCGGTCAATCCTGGGCTCCGCGAATCCAGAGCCGTCCATGGTGATGCCCTTGGAATTGTGACTGCAGTCGTTTCCCCGAACTTCTTTGAACCCGCTACCCGCGATTCCGGAGAGACCGTTGTGATGGCACGTGTTGTTATACAGGATCTGCGCGACCGCGCTTGTCCCATGGCCTACATTGAATGAGAACATGTTATCGAGTATCGCATACACCGTGCCATGAATACCAGGCCCGCCGTTCAGGATGGCCGTGTTGAACGCGACGGTGCTGCCTTGGCAGGCGGTCATACCCATTCCGCCCGCGTCATTCTCAGAGCAGTTGTTGCTCTCGACCATGGACGATGTGCACATGAACGCAGACATGCCGAAGTAGTTACCAGAGCAGTTGTTCCCGCGCAATGTGGAGGAACTCGAGTAAGTGATATCGATGCCCCCAAACGAATTCAGCGTGCACGTGTTGTTATGAACCTCTATCCACGGGCTGTGGCTAGCATATATCCCCCACTGATTTCCGTAGCAGAAGTTGCCGGAGATATTGACGTCTCCCGACTGGTCTGCCATCAATCCTGCTTCGACATTGTCCGTGCAGAGATTCGAGACGATAGAGCCGTTCATGACGTTGGTGAGCGCTATTCCTTGATTGCCGCCGTTGTGCAACCAGCACTCACTCACCGTGAAATGGACCCTCGTATTGGAGATAGTGATTGCGTTCCGATAGTCCGCCCCGTCAATCTCATATCCCGTTATCATGTACGGATTCGATTCGGTGCCTTCCCCTGGCCACCCTTCAGCTGCTGCCTGGGCATCGAAGTCAACGTCTCCGTCGATGGAGATTATGTCATGAGGCGTGTACGAGAGGGCGAGCACCGGCCACTCCGAGGACCACTCGTCCATACCATTTCCGGTCTGCGTCCCGACAAGAACACTGCCGACCGAAAACGCGAGACCTGCGACAACGAACAAGACACACGAATGGAATCGCATTCGGATCCAAATCGAGCCCACTGCCTCAATCCTCCGAAGATTCGCAGCGTAAGGTCGCTATATAAATCATCTGGATATGGGCCTAGAAATCGCTATGTCTTAAGTACCGAATGCGCGATATCGTCGCGGCGCGGAAAGACGAACAGGACAGGGGATTTGGGACGTTGACAGCGGGACAGTTGTGCCAAGACGTTGATTCGCCCTTCTTGTTGCTCCTGTTGCACGGAGGGGCGGGCGTCCAGGTCGGAAGGGACCTACACCGATCATTCTGATTGTTCGAGCTTGAAACCTCTTGGTCTCGGACTTGAGCGGTTTAACATCAAGTCCACACACCTGCAAGGAGGATATCATGACAGACAAGCAATCGATCCTGAACGAGCTGGAGAACAGCATCAAGACCCTGCAGCAGGATGCTGCGGTGGAGGCCGCGAGAAAGGCAGTCGCGGCCAATGTGAGCCCCGTCGAGGCGATAGAGCACGGCCTCGCGAAGGGGATAAGGGAAGTAGGCGAGAAGTTCGCGCGGAAGGAGATGTTCGTAGTGGAGCTAATCTACGCCGCGAGCATCATGGAGGAGGCTATCAAGGTCCTCGAACCCGCGCTGAAGGCGAGCAAGGAGAAGAGGCACTCGGAGGGCACCTTCGTCCTCGGGACCGTCGCGGGGGACATACACGACATAGGCAAGAACCTCGTGCGGATCATGCTCGAGGCGGGAGGGTACGAGGTGCACGATATCGGCAAGGATGTGCCCACGGAGACCTTCGTCTCGAAGGCGAAGGAGGTTGGAGCGAGCATGATCGGCGCGTCCTCGCTAATGACCACCACCGTGGAGGTGCAGAAGGAACTGGTCGACGCGCTCAGGACAGCAGGCGTGAATGCGCCTCTGATGGTCGGCGGAGCCGCTGTGTCCGAGGAGTGGGCCAAGGAGATAGGCGCACACTACGCTTCCGACGCGAACAGCGCGGTCGTGATGGCGAAGCATCTCCTCGGCAAGGGGGCGTGAACGGATGGCGAAGGAGTTCAAGGTCGGCACTCTGGGCATGAGACGCTTCGAGGTGATGGAGCCGAGGAGCGCCGAGGCGATACACGTCAACTCGCTCGCTCTCCTCGAGAAGATGGGCATCAAGGTAGTCAGCGAAGAGGGGCGAAAGCTGCTCAGGGATGCGGGCGCGGAGGTTGATGAGAGTACCAAGGTCGCGAAGATACCTCAGCGCCTGGTCGAGGAGAGCCTGAAGAAGTGCCCGCACGAATTCACAATGGCTGCCAGGAACCCGGATCTCGACTTTGCGTTGGACGGGAAGCACTGCTATGCGTGCACGGACGGCGTAGGTGTCGCAACCATCGACCTCGAGACCGGGGAAAGGCGGGGCTCCACTCTAAAGGACGTAGCCGACTCGGCTAAGATCGTGGACTACCTCCCGATGATGCACATGTACAACCCGCTCGTGACGCCGCTCGAGGTCCCAAAGCACGCGCACACTGCACACGAGTTCCTCGCAGCGCTCGAGAACTGCGAGAAGCATTTCACGACCGGCTCGACATACCAGAAGGAGGAGGCCATCTACGAGATCAAGATGGCCGCCGCCGTCGTGGGCGGGATGAAGGAGCTGAAGAGGAGACCTATCATCTCCAACCTGACATGCACCACGAGCCCGATGGTGCTCGGGATGACCACGGACGCAGCGATACAGTTCTCGAGGGCGGGGTGCCCTCCGCTGCTGATGGCGATGCCACTGATCGGCGCGACGGCCCCGATGACCGTGGCTGGTGCCACTCTGCTTGGGAATGCTCAGGTGATTGCGCTTGCGACCGTGCTCCAGCTCGCGGCCCCGGGTTCTCCCCTGTGCTACAGCACTGAGCCGATGGCCATGGACGTCCAAAGCGGCCTGTTCGAGGGGTTGTTCCCTGCGGCGGACATGGTGCGGGCGGCGCATGTGCAGATGGCGAAGTACTACAAGATACCCATATTCGTCGGGGGCTGGGGAACCTGCTCGAAGACGCCCGACGTGCAGGCGGGGTACGAGAAGGCCTTCTCTGCGTTCATCGCCTACCTGTCCGGGGCAGACATGACCTCAGGCCCGGGGATGCTCGAGAACTGGACCGTGCTCTCGTTCGAGCAGCTGCTCATCGACCACGAGATGTTCACGATGATGGCGGACATGCTCAAGGGGTTCCCCGTGGACGACGACTCGATGCCGCTCGATGTGATCATGGAGGTCGGGCACGAGGGGCACTACATGGGCAAGAAGCACACGCTGGACCACTTCAGGCAGATGTGGCAGCCGATGGTCACGGACGGGCAGACCTACAAGACCTGGAAGGCTGCAGGCGCGAAGAATGCGGTCGACCATGCGAGGGAGAAAGCCAAGGAGATCCTGAAGACCCATCAGCCCGCACCGTTGTCGGCGGACCTGAAGAAGGAGCTCCAGGGAATCGTGGTCGAGGCAGAGACGAAGATACCTCACTGAGCCCTCGATTAAACCCCTTCCCTACCCTTGTATCTGGTCCTTCAGCTCCTCGGGTTCACGCCTCTGGGTTTCTGAAAGCGGTCACACTGTCTTGCGGCAGATTTCATTTCGTTGACATGCTCCGTGACGGCTGACAGGGCCGCCCTCTCGTCATGAAGAAATCGCGAGTACAGCGATATCAGTGCGGAGCCCTCGATGACCCCCGAGGCGCCAGCAGCGATTGCCTTGAGGACATGTTCTGGTCTCGATATCCCGAATCCCAGTGCAACCGGGATCACCCTTCTCGCCGATGCACGCCTGACGAGTTCCAGACCCGCTTCATGCATCGAGCTTCTCGCCCCTGTGACTCCAGAAACAGACACCGCGTATACGTAGCCACTCGACCTCGTGAGTATCTCATCCAGCCTCTCCTCGTTAGTGGACGGCGCGACGAGCCTTATCATGTCGAGTCGGTTTGCGCGAGCGGCCTCCTCCAGCTCTGATGATTCCTCTGGTGGTAGGTCGACGACAAGTATCCCGTCCCCACCTGCCGAGGACAGTCTCTCGCAGAAGTTGGACACTCCCATCCTGAATACAGGATTCGAGTAGGTCATCAGGATCACCGGCTGATGGATCCCCTCCTTCCTAAGAGCCGACACGATCTCGAACACATCGCTCACCCGGAATCCGGAGGAGAGCGAACGCATCATCGCCTCCTGGATGGTCGGCCCATCTGCAATCGGATCGGAGAACGGAAGTCCGAGTTCAATCATGTCGGCGCCTGATTCACAGAGTGCCTGCACTAGGCGGACAGTGAAACCGGACGTCGGATCCCCAGCACAGACGTAAGGGATGTATGCGCAGGCGTGGCCGTCCAAAGATCGAAAGACCTCTTGTATGCTGCTCATCCCATCCCCTCCGAGGATGCAATCTGCGCAACATCCTTGTCTCCCCTACCTGAGAGGCAGACAATGATAGACTGGTCTTGGCTCATCGTATTCGCAAGTCCAATGCTGAAGGCAACTGCATGGGCGCTCTCCAGAGCCGGTATGATGCCCTCAAGCTCCGATAGGCGATGGAACGCCGATAGAGCTTCGGCATCGGTCACTGCGGAGTACTCCGCCCTCCTGTTGCGCATGAGGAAGGCATGCTCGGGACCCACTGCAGGATAGTCAAGCCCTGCGGCAATGGAGTGGGTGCTGGATATCTGGCCATCGTCGTCC
>JBFEPA010000069.1:0-7191 GCA_041550275.1 Thermoplasmata archaeon
ACGAGTTCGCGGAGACCTACATAGGCGAGATGAAGAAGCAGTTCGAGATGCTGGGGGAGAGCATGGACCCGAGCATATACTATCAGACAGACGCCGAGTACTATCGCAGGCTCACCCAGGTATCCTTCGTGAAGATGTTCAAGAATGGGCTCGTGTACAAGGGGCACTTCCCGGTCAACTGGTGTACGCGATGCGGAACAGCGCTTGCCACAGCAGAGGTCAACTACGAGCACAGCAGCACCAAGTTGAACTTCATCAGGTTCAGGGATGTGGATACCGGCGATGAGGTTCCGATAGCCACGACCCGCCCTGAGCTCCTATGCACCTGTCTCCTCGTTGCGGTGCATCCCGACGATGCTTCGAAGGCGCATCTCGTAGGGAGGGAGCTGGCGACTCCTGTATTCGACAAGCGTGTGAAGGTCATTGCGGACGCGAAGGTCGATCCCGACTTCGGCACAGGCACCGTGATGATATGCTCGATCGGCGACAAGGACGACCTCGATTGGATAATGACGCATCATCTCACGCTTGAGGAGGGCATAGATGAGTCCGGCCGCATGACCTCTATAGCAGGTGAGTACGAGGGCATGACAGTCGTCGACGCTAGAAAGCAGATAATCGAGGACATGAGGACTGCTGGCCTGCTGATCAAACAGGAGGACACCGACCAGAATGTTGGCAAGTGCTGGAGATGCGGCACTCCCATAGAGTTCCTGAAGGTCCCGCAGTGGTTCATCAAGACGACAGAGTTCAAGGACCGTGTCTTGGCCATGGTAGATGAGATCGACTGGCATCCGGAGTTCATGAAGATCAGGATACAGGACTGGGTCAACTCGCTTGCCTGGGATTGGGTCGTGTCGAGGCAACGCTACTTCGCCACTGCGATACCGCTGTGGGAATGTGAGGACTGCGGCAATGTTCTGATCGCGGAAGAGAGCGAGTGCTACATAGACCCGACCGTGACGCCTCCGAGAGAGGAGAAGTGTGGCGCATGCGGCGGCCGCTATGTCGGGTCCACTGATGTGTTCGACACATGGATGGATTCGAGCATCTCTCCGCTGTTCAACAGCTACTGGGAGAGGGATCCCGAGATGTTCGAGCGGCTCTACCCCATGTCGCTCCGCCCACAGAGCCACGATATCATACGTACATGGGCGTTCTACACAATCCTCAGGGAAATGCTCTTGATTGGCAAGAAGCCCTGGAACGATGTCATGATTCATGGATTCATCATGGCTCCAGATGGCCGTCCGATGCACGCGTCTGCGGGCAACACGATCGATCCGATGCCTCTCATCGAGAAGTACGGCGGCGACGCGATGAGATACTATGCCTCGACCTGTTCTCTCGGGATGGACCACGCGTTCAAGGAGCAGGAGCTGGTCCGCGGCAACCGCCTAGCAGTGAAGGTCTGGAACATCATGAGACTCGTCGGCTCCGCCTGTGGGGAGCGTCCTGAACAGCCGGAGACCATGCATCCGATCGACAGATGGATCCTCAGCCGGTTCGGGCGCCTCGTCCGAGAGGTGGAGAGCAGGAACGACGAGTACGAGTTCGACAGGTCGATGGCATTGGTCCAGGACTTCCTCTGGCACGAGTTTGCGGATCACTATATCGAGCTCGTGAAGCACAGGGCTTACTCTGACCGCGACGGCGGAGCGAAATACGCCCTGTACACAGTCGGCCTTGGTCTGCTCAAGTTGGTTGCCGTGTTCCTACCGCATGTGGCTGAGGACGCGTATCAGACTTCATTCAAGAAGAACGAGGAACCCGTGAGCATACACATATCCCAGTGGCCAGTTGCCCCGGATGCGGATGACGACGCAGAGGGAAAGGGCGATTGCGTGCGTGACGTCGTTGCCGCTGTCCGCTCATGGAAGTCCTCGAAAGGGGTATCCCTCAACGCGGAGATTCAGAGAGTGGAGATAGTGGGCGACGCCGCTGCTGACATGATGCTTGGCTCTGAGGAGGATGTGCGCGCGACCATCAAGGCAAAGGAGCTTCAGGTCCTGCCGAGCGTCAAGCTTGAGGAGTCTGTCAAGCGCATCAAGCCTGTCCACAGCCGATTGGGCCCAGAGTTCAAGGCCGACGCCAAGGAGATCACGGAGAAGCTGTCATCCATCGACCCGACTTCGTTTGCCATCGAGGATGGCATCATACGACTCACGCTCAGCAACGGTCGAGATGTCGAGCTCGGCCCGGAGTTCTACACGCTGGAGAAGCATCTGTCCTCAGACAAGGGTGAACTCGAACATATCCCTGTGGATGGTTTCTCAGTCCTCATATACCGTTGAGACTGATGTCGCTCTGGATATCGCTCGTTCTGGCAACCGACCTTAACAACTCGCGCCTCTTGAGCACCGCCAGTGCAAGTTAGAAATAGTGATAGTGTAATGCATAGCTGGATATGGACAGGAAAGACGCTGTGGTGTCGGCATTGAAGACCGTTGTCGACCCTCATACGGGGATGAACGTCTACGACATGGGCCTGATTTCCGACATAGATGTCCGTGACGATGGCGTGTACCTGACGTTCATGCCTACAAGCCCGTTCTGCCCGGTCGGCGTAGAGCTTGCGATGTCCATCCGTGAAGCCGCCCTGATGGTCGACGGAATCAACAACTGCACGGTGAAAGTCGTCGGCCATGTCAAGGCCGATGAGATAAACCGGGCCATCAACGCCTAGTCCGGTCCCTTATGATCGTGACATCCACCTTCTTGTTGCTTAGCTTGTACCTCGGCAGGTCCTTCATCGCCCCGAAGGCAACGCTCTTGTGGATCTCCAGCTTCGTCGACTTATCGCCTATCTCTATCGCTCCCACGAGATTCTCTCTTATGCCAGACTTCCTCTCGAGGAACTTGAGCAGGCCCATCATGTCTATCCCGTCGTCCTTGCCGAGGTTCAGCTCGAACGGCACCATCCCGAAGTGGTCCGCATATTCATCGAGGTCGAGCCGCTTCCTGACGGTCTCGCGTCCCTTCGTCTCCGGGACGTCATCCTCCTGTATCGTGGTCCGCCCGAAGCCCTCAATCGCCTTGACCAGATGCTGCTCCTCCTTGGTGACGAATGTGATTGCCTTTCCATCCTTGCCCGCTCTCGCAGTCCTGCCTATCCTGTGTATGTAGTCCTCGGGGTTCTCGGGTATGTCGTAGTTTACCACGTGTGTGACATCTTCGATGTCCAGTCCGCGAGCGGCGACATCGGTTGCGATCAGTATCCTGGTCTTCCCTGTGCGGAACCTCATCATGACCTTGTCCCTCGCAGCCTGGGTGAGGTCTCCGTGGATCCCATCTGCTGGATAGCCGTATCCCTTGAGTTTGCCTGTGAGTATGTCCACCATCCTCTTTGTCGAGCAGAATATCATCGCCCTGTGTGGGCGCTCCCCATCGAGTATCCTGCACAGCGCCCAGAGCTTGTTCTTGCGGCCGACGTTGATGTACACCTGCTCCGTGTTCGGCACCGTGAGCGCGTCCTGGCTGACGATGACCTCCCTCGGGCTCCTCATATACCGCTTCGCCAGGTCCCTGATCTGTTCTGGGAGCGTCGCTGAGAAGAGCATCGTCTGCCTGTTCTTGGGCACGCGGCCGAGTATCCACTCGATGTCGTCGATGAAACCCATGTCCAGCATCCTGTCGGCCTCGTCGAGGACGACGAATCCGACGCTCGCGAAATCCAGCACGCCCCACCTCATTAGGTCCATGACCCTGCCGGGCGTGCCGACGACGCACTCCACGCCCTTCCTCAGCTTCGTCACCTGGACATTGATAGACTGGCCACCGTAGATTGCGACCGGGGTATGGCCCGTATACTTCGACAGGTCGGCGAAGTCCTCGGCGACCTGGACCGCCAGCTCCCTGGTCGGGACGACTACGAGGCACTGGATCTTGCCGTTCTTCTTCATCTTGCTGATTATCGGTATGGCGAAGGCTCCGGTCTTTCCCGTCCCGGTCTGCGCCTGTGCCATGAGGTCCGTTCCCTCACTGGCCATCGGAATACCCCTCTCCTGGACGGGGGTGGGCTCCTCCCACTCGAGCTCGGATATCGCCTTTAGGATCGAGGGGTTCTTGACAATGTTTATGAACTGCATCGCTCTCATACTTCCTGCTGATATGTAGGTCTCGGACGAGTTAGCCTCTTGTAGTATTTTAATCCATGTGATGCTATCTTGGTTTGCGGCTTGCGAAGGGAGTGACACTCAAATGGCGAGCAGAATCGCGGTTGCCAGGCAGGCGTGGCAGAGGCTCTATTCCAAGAGGGGGCTGCAGTACGGCGGCTCAGGCGACATCAAGATGCTCCGCCCGCTCCTCAGGAAAGACTCGCTTGTGCTGGACGCGGGCTGTGGCGACGGCAAGATGACGGAGGCCTTGGCTCGGAACAGCGAGGTCGTAGGCTGCGATTTCTCGAGGGAGGCGCTCGTGAAGCTGCGAGAGCAGCGCGACAGGGACATTGATGTGAATCTTGTCGAATGCGATATCACTCACTTGCCGTTTGTAGCCGAAAAGTTCGATATCGTACTGTGCGTACACGCGCTCTCGCACATGCAGTCCGATGACCGCTCACGCGCGGCAGCGGAGATGACCGGTGTCGTGAAGGAAGGTGGTCATGTCTTTGTGGAGGTCTTTGGTCGAGGAGACCTCCGATTCGGGGAAGGTGAAGAGGTCGAGGCCTTCTCTTACAGGCGCGGGGACGGCATTCTCACCCATTACTTCCAGGAAGGAGAGGTCCCGTCGCTGTTTGGCCACCTACAGACTATGTCCGAACTCGGCCTGATGAGGCGCGTGGTCTATGGCGCGGTCGCAGGCAAGAGGGACCTGCTGAGGATTCTGATGAAGAAGGCATGAAACTGGTCTTCAATCGCGCTCATCGGCACGACCGAACTCTTCGTGGCTGACGATCTCCGATAGACGCTTGCGGGATTTCGACCGTGCGACAGCTGCCATGAGGTCGACCTTCTTGCGCGGATGGCCGACTGCAAGCAACGCCACGACCACCATGTGCTCCGGTATCTTGAGAAGGCTCCGTATGAGTTCCTCGTCGAAGCTGCCGATCCAACATGTGCCCAATCCTTCCGCGGTTGCAGTCATGACCATGTTCTGCAGGGCGATTGTGACATCAACAACATGCCATTCTGGCGACCGCCTCTTGTCGCCGCAGCCGACAATCACAACGGGTGACTCCTTGAGGAACCCTGCGTAACGCGCCTTCGACATGGCCCTTCTCTTCTCCGGGTCCTTCACTACCACGAAGTGCCATGGCTGGTAGTTCATTGCCGAAGGCGAGATGCGTGCCGATTCCAGGATACGGTCGAGCGAATCCTCGGATACGGGGGTGTCTGCGTACGCTCGCACCGAAGTCCTGGCTTTCATAGCGTCAAACACTTTCAAGTCAAGTCGCCCCTTCGCCGGCGTCGATTGCGATGATGCATATTAATCCTTAACGCAAGGAGTTCTCGGTGCTTGCGCTGTCTGGACGAAGTCGGTCTATTATGAACGCCAAGCGGAACGCGTCGTGCTCGATCGCATCATACCTTCCAGTTGTCACGTGATGCCCATGCGCCATGTTCGTCCTCAGCAGTATCAGGCTGTCGCCGACGCCACCGTCCCTGAGCCGTGCGACCCACTTGACCGGCTCCCAGAACGGGACCCTGGGGTCGTTCATACCGGCCGTCACAAGCATGTCTGGATACTTGACAGGGTTCACGTTCTCGTAAGGCGAGTATGACTTGCAGTAGGCGTACATCTCCGGCTTGTTGATATCTCCGTACTCTTCGTATTCTCCTATTGTGAGCGGTATCGTCCGATCCATCATCGTGTGAACGACATCGACGAACGGCACTTCGGCCACCACGACGCTGAATAGCTCTGGTCTCATCATCGTCGTTGCGGCCACCAGGAGTCCGCCTGCGCTGGCCCCGATCACTGCCAGCAATTCTCTTGACGTGTATCCATCCGCGATGAGATGCTCAGCGCAGCTGATGAAGTCGGTAAAGCAGTTCTTCTTCTTCAGCATCCTGCCGTCATCGTACCAGGCCTGTCCATACTCGCCCCCTCCGCGTATTCCCGCGACGGCGTAGACGAATCCCCTCTCAAGGAGGCTTAGCATGCGGGCGTCGAAGACCGGTGCGGACCCCTCGAAGTCCCCCGCGGAGCCGTATGCATACAACAGCAGCGGGTTCTTGCCGTCTTTCGAAATCCCCTTCTTATGCACGATGTTCACTGGCACTATCGCGCCGTCAGCGACTGTCACGTGAATCCTCTCCGCGTGATAGTTCGCCCTGTCGTAGAGCGGCACAACGTCCTCCTTGATGAGTCTCAGTTTCCTGTCAGCCATTCCGTATTCGTAGACACGTTTCGGCGTGAGCATCGACGTGTAGGCGAACCTCAGCACGTCCGTTTCGATCACCGGGTTCTCCATAGGCATGACGAACCTGAGTTCTTCAGGAAGGTCTATCAGATGCGACTCCCCGCTGTTCCTATCCATTACCCTGATTGAGCTAATTCCCCCCTCTCTCTCGAATATCGCGATGTGGTCTGCGAACAGGTCGACCCAAGGATGAGGATCGCTCACGTTGATCACAACGGAATCACGATGTGGCAACAGCTCCTTCCAGTCCTCTGGGCGGGATGTCGATTCTGGTGCCCGTACGATCTTGAAATTCGGGGCTTCGTGGTTTGTGATTATGTGAAAATCTCCTCTGTCATGGAGCACATAGTAGCGCACGCCGCTCTTCCTATGGGTAACAGGCTGAAATCTGCCGTTGTCATCGTCCGCGCGTAGGAAGCTGACCTCGCCGGTCGTCAGAGTCTGAGCAGTCACGAAGAGGTATTCCTTGGATTTACTCTTCGCTAGCGACATGTACTCGCAACCGAGGTCTGGCTCTTCGTAAACGACCTCATCCGCGTCTTGTTCCGTTCCTACCACATGCCTCATTACGCGATATGGTCTATGGACCTCATCGTGCAGGATGTAGTAGACGGTCCTGTCGCTGGCGCCCCACTCGAATCCGCCCGTGCCGATGATGACGTCTGGATGCCTCTTCTGAGTCTGGATGTCAACGAAGCCAACATCGAAATACTCCGCACCGGATGTGTCAAACGAGTACGCAACCACCCCATGATCCGGGCTTACCTTGATCGACCCTATGCTGAAGCACTCACAACCTCTCGCGAGGTCGTTCTGGTCCAACACGA
>JBFEPA010000070.1:0-7086 GCA_041550275.1 Thermoplasmata archaeon
CCTGGCACCGCGGAGAAGGTAGAATGAGCAAGGTGAAGAGAGCTCTTGTGAGCGTTTCGGACAAGACGGGAATAGCAGAATTTGCCAAAGGCCTGTCGGAGCTTGGTGTCGTCATACTCTCGACTGGTGGGACGGCTACCATGCTGGAGAAGCACGGAGTGCCTGTATTGGGTGTCTCTGAGGTGACGAAGTTCCCCGAGATGCTGGACGGTCGCGTCAAGACATTGCACCCGGCGATACACGGTGGGTTGCTTGCTGTAAGGGACAAGACAGACCACATGGAGGCCATCAGCAAGCATGGCATAGAGCCAATAGACATGGTCGTGGTGAACCTATACCCGTTCGAGGCGACGGTTGCCAAGGAAGGCGTGCGGCTGGAGGACGCGGTCGAGAACATAGACATAGGTGGACCGTCCATGCTCAGGTCCGCGGCGAAGAACCATGCCTCAGTCGCAGTCGTTGTGAACCCCGCGCAGTATCCGGATATTCTCAGAGAGCTGAGGGAGAACGATTGCAGGTTGTCCCCAGAAACGAGGCAGAAGCTGGCTCTGGAGGCTTTCAGGGCGACTGCGAGATACGACTCTGCAATTGCCAATTACCTGGGGAGACAGTTCTCAAAGGGCGAACTATTCCCCGAGAATCTGACGCTGTCATTCGAGAAGCTCGGCGACCTGAGGTATGGGGAGAATCCTCATCAGAAGGCCGCGTTCTACAAGGACCTGTTCGACCAGACGCCGCTCAGCCCCGCGACAGCGGAGAAGATGCATGGCAAGCAGATATCATACTGCAATGTCCTCGATCTCGACGCAGCTCTTGCAATCGTATCCGACTTCGAGAAGCCCACTGCGGCGGTCATCAAACACACCAACCCGTCAGGCGTGGCAAGCGCGGATACCATCGCAGAGGCGTTCAGAGTTGCGTACAACGCGGACTCCGTAAGCGCTTTCGGCTGCGTTGTCGGCCTTAACCGCGAGGTCGACATCGAGACCGCGAAGGAGATTGCAGGCCACTTCGTCGAGGCAGTGATTGCTCCGGGCTACACCGCAGAGGCGGAGAAGCTCCTGGAGGAGAAGAAGAACATCAGACTCCTGCGCACCAACGCTCCAATCAAGCGCGAGGACGGGAGGCTCATGATGGCGAAGGTCAAGGGTGGCCTTCTGGTTCAGACAGGCCCATATATCGACCTCGACAGGGAGAAGTTGAAGGTCGTGACGAAGCGCACCCCGACGGAGGAGGAGATCGACGCCATGATCTTCGGCGTGAAGGTCTGCAGGCACATCAAGTCGAACACGATCCTGCTTGTGAAGGGCGAGCGCACCGTGGGAATCGGAGCGGGCCAGATGAGCCGCGTCGACTCGGCGAAGATTGCAGGAATGAAGGCTGGAGACGAAGCCAAGGGAAGCATCCTGGTTTCTGACGCGTTCTTCCCGTTCAGAGACGGCGTCGATGCCGCAGCGACCGTTGGAGTGGCTGCTATCATCCAGCCAGGCGGGTCCATGAGGGACGAGGAGGCCATAGCTGCTGCTGACGAGCACGGGATATCCATGGTGTTCAGTGGTGTGCGCCTCTTCAGGCACTAAGTCCGCTTGCGCATCAGCTAGACGGTCACTTGGACACATGCAGTCCCATTCATCACTACGGTTCAGAGTATCGGAACTAGCTTCGGCCTGAAATCCCTGGATTCTGGAGAGACCATGGCGTAAGGTGCCGTGTACGGCTCGTCCCCCCGGACCATGGTCACACCTGAAGTCTTGTCAATGCGTATATGGGTGTGTGCGAGGTCAGCAAGCCTGTTAGTAGACCTGACCGACGGGGTCACCGTCGCTACGAGTATCCCATCGTTGTTCAGCAGCGACGTCAGGTAATCCATCAGGCCGTCGAGCACCTCAGGCCCATAAATGGACTCCAGCGAGTCGAATCCGATCACCGATAAGTACGGCTGCTTTGTGTCCTTCATGGCGTACTGGACATCCTGCCACTTGATGTCGACCCTCACATCGCCACCTTCGAGCGTCATGGTGTAGTCCTTGGGCGATTCAGAGGCTGCGTGTGGCTCCAAGATGCGTATGTTCTTGTCAAAGATCTCTGGGGTGAGGAAGCCAAGCAATTCCTCCCTGGCAGTCTCCGCCCCGGTCTTCTTCGTGGGCATCCAGGAAACGCCATGGCCTTGGGATGCTGAGTTGCAGATTATGGCATTCTCGATCTGTGCTGATGATACAACGGGAACTCCTGGGCTCAGCTCAATAAGGGCTATAGTACCTTTCCGCAGGCCGCCCTCCAACATCTCATCCAGGTCCGTGTTCCCAGTAGACATGTGCTTGTCGTCTATCGCGGCAATTGGGTCGAACGGCTTTGGGTCCTCGGGCTTGCTGTATCGACTGTACTCGAAAGTCCTGACACGGCCGCCAAGCAGCGTGTATACGTACTTCGGCTGCCTTATCTCACAGCCCCTCAGCTTCAGCAGGTCCATCTCCCGAATCCTTCTTCCGGTGGAGCTGTCCAGCGTAAGGTAGAGTACGCCATCCCCGAGGTAGTCCAGCAGCGGGTCGGGCATCTCCAGGACATAGACCACATTTGTGCCGCAGCCTTCGACGAGGTCCTTCTGAAGGGCGTTGATGAGACGTGAAGGAAGCACGCCGTACTTCTCTGCGAGAGCATCGATGCTGTCGATGATTATGAGGGTCCTATCTGGGAGGGCCTTGTCGACGACGTCGTAGGCCATCTCGATCTCGGGCATCATGGAGCCGACGGTCACCGTTATCTCGGCCTCTCCAGTTGCCTCTGCTGGAGTCGTCTCCAATTCGCCTGACTCGATGTTGCCCTCAAGCTTCAGAAGCTCGCCCCTTGGGGCTTTCACCTTCTCGCCCTTGAGCTCGCCCTTAATCGCTGCAAGACCGAGCAGTATCTGCTCGACCTGGGTCTCTGAATCGGCCTTCTTCCTGAGCTTCTTCCTGGCCTTGAGTATCTCGCCTTCCTTGACCTTGTCCATAAGCCATGGGAACTGGTTGAACAGCGAGTGGTCGGAGACCCTGGTAGACATGTAGTAGCTCTGCTGAACCTGGGCCAACTCCTCTATCATCTGGAGGGCCAGCGTTGTCTTGCCGGTTCCCGCCATACCCCTCAGTATGAGAGAATGTCCACCTGGGCTAGCAAGGAACCTGATGATCTCCTTTGGAAATGTCGACGAACCTGCATCCGTTTTCTCTTCCATCACAATCCCAACTCCTCCAATGACAGCTACTAACTACCTCTCCCGAGGTCTAAGGAGGCCACCTGGTGATGCCTCCTCCTCTTCCTCTTCGATCAGCTTGATCTCCTTCCACTCACCGCCGAAGTCCTGGGTCACACCAGTCACCATCTGGAACCGTACACGAAGCTTGCCCCCCTCGAAGAAGATATACGCGTTCTTCAGCATGGACTGGTACAGCACAATCCTCTTGCCCTGCTGAGTCAGTGCTCGGTCCACCGCCTTGAGGAGCCCAGCTTTCTCAAGCACATGTATGCGCCTGTAACATGCCGCAATCGGTATGTTCAGCTTTGAGCTGAGCTCGAGTGCATGCTTAGGCTTGCGTGAACACGCAACCAATATCTTTGCGGCATACGTATCCATTATCAGTCTCGATGCCTCGATGGGGTCCAATAGCGTGGCCTCCGTTGCACTGCTGAACCGCGCTGTACTCTATTGATGGTAATCCTGGGGGGATTCGCGGTCAAGCGGCCAACACCCGCGTTGGTGTGTACAGCGAATAGTTATCTGGCATTTAATATGCTTTCGTCGGCCATCAACGCTGCGGGGGAGCCGCGAATCGCTCGACAACTGCCGTGGCGACGACATCCATGAAATAGTGAGTATGATGTTGCCGGTGACGACATGACGGCCGCTACGCTAATAGACAACGGGTGCGCAGATGGCGCCGAAATATCCTCAGGAGTCTTGTCATGAAAGGACTCAAATGCAAGTGCGGGTTTGCCACGACGGCAAACCGAATCAGATGTCCTAGATGCGGCAAGCACATGAAGGTGACCGAGTGGCCCAACGTGGCCACGGTCTTGGCGTTTGTCAAGCTGGGGGTGACCCCCGACGGGCACGAGCTGCCAATGGACCTGCTCATGTTGCAGGTCGAAGATGGACCAAGACTCGTCTGCTGGACCGACATCAAGATGTCAGAGGGCGAAGAGGTGGACTTCACCCAGGTCGACAGGACCTATATCTGCAGCCCAAGGCAGCACCGCGTCGAAGACGAGCGGGACAAGATCCCAAAGTCAGAAGGAGACCGGAGACATCCCAACAAGTGAGAACTGCGGTCCCAATGATGATATCTTCTCCCCGAGGGACTTCTGCAGCTCATCACATGTTTGGGCCTTCGACCGCTTCATATCGACAACGAGATCGCTCGTCATCCGCTCGTAGTAGACGAGCACGTTGGTGTATCCGGCAATGACATTGAGCGACTCTTCACCGAGAACCTTCATTATCTCATGGATCGAGCCTGGCCTGTCCGGAAGGTCCACCTTCAGCTTGCACAGGCTTGCGTCATCGTCAAGGAAGACGGCTGACAGGACCCACGCGTCGGGGTCTCCCACGAGCATGACTGGCGAAGTATCCTTCCCCAGGAAGTTGATGTAGGCCTGTGGCAACTCGAAGAAGCCATCGGTGATGATGCTCGCCTTCTTCTCTGTCTTCCTGAGAGCCTTTGTTCTTACGCTGTCAGAGTCGAGCGAAGCCCCCTGCGTATATCGCGTGGCCAGGTCAGAGCCCTCCACCGCGAGGCAGTCGACGAGACTGATCGACGGGTCCTTAGCGGCCTTGAGGTCGTCGAACTGGTGCTTCAGCGATGCGGAATCGCCGTAGAACGAAAGGTCGACGAGCATCTCCCATATCATGATCGCATTCGGGATGGAGCTGACGGTCTCCGAATTGAGGATGTCTACATTCAGAGACTTTAGGAATTGAGCGGCTTGCGCGAGTGCACCAGGTTCGTCCTTCACCTGTATCGTGACGTACGCAATCTCCCGGTAGTTCTCCGGCCCGAACGGGGACAAGACTATCTCAAATGCCTCCTTGTCGCCGGTTTCATACTTGAACATCGAGCTGAAGATCTCGCTTCCGTTGACCAGCCCGAGCGGTTCCCCCACCTTGGGGCTTATCTTGATCCTTCCGGATGTCATACGTCCGAAATCCCAGAGCTTCATCTATCTCTCCTCGATACATTGGATAAGCTGAACCATGACATAAAGATGTTGAGCGAAGGTCACTACTTCGGGGAGAAGATGTAGAGGGTGGGCACTCTGTTCTTGAGCCCTGTCCAGTAGCCACAGGTTCTACATTTGTAGCCCATCGTCACAGAGCCACCATAGACGGTGAGGTTCCTGATCCTCTCAGTCTTGCCTCCGCACACCGGACAGGCCCCTGCGGACGTCTTCTCCTTCGTGTCCTTGCACCGTATTTCAACAGTGGCGACATCGTTTGACAGCGCCAGCTTTCGAACCCTCTCCTCGCTGACCGTGTAGTCTGAATCGTGCCTTCTCAACGACCGGAGCACCAGCTCAGTTAATTTGCGCTGGGAGTTGATGACGCCGTGTCGGTCGAGGGCGTCCTTGATAGCCTTGACGACCTCTGTGTCAGAAGGTATCCTATAGGCCATCAGGAGGTGATAGCTATACGCTTACGAATAACTTTCCACAACGACTCGGCGAGAACTGGAACGCCGCTGCCACCAACATCCCTGATCGGCGGACAACCATGTTGTTGGCCGGCAAAAAGATATAAGAGAGCAAGGGCTACCCGCCAGCCGGTGAATAGGGCATGCGAGCGAAAGTCATCATAATGGGCGCCGCGGGGAGGGACTTCCACAACTTCAACGTCTATTTCCGCGACAACGCCAACTATGAGGTTGTGGCGTTCACCGCCACACAGATACCGAACATAGAGGGAAGGAAGTACCCGGCGAGCCTCGCGGGCAAGCTGTACCCGAATGGGATAGACATCTATCCTGAGTCGGACCTGCCGGAGTTGATTGAGAAGCTCGGCGCTGAGCAGGTAGTGTTCGCCTATTCGGACATACCGCACATCGAGGTGATGCACAAGGCGTCTTTGGTAAACGCCTGTGGGGCGGACTTCAGGCTCATGGGGGCTGACCAGACAGCACTCAAGTCGAAGGTCCCCGTCATAGCCGTTTGTGCAGTTAGGACAGGGTCGGGGAAGTCCCAGACGACGAGGGCCGTCGCATCTGCGCTGAGAGGCAAAGGCAAACGCGTCGTCGCGATAAGGCATCCGATGCCGTACGGCGACCTCGAGAAGCAGGCGGTCCAGCGGTTCGCCTCATACGACGACCTTGACAAGCACGAATGCACTATCGAGGAGAGGGAGGAGTACGAGCCGCACATCGACAAGGGCATCATAGTCTACGCCGGCGTCGACTACGAGAAGATTCTTCGCCAGGCTGAGGAGGAGGCGGACGTCATCCTATGGGATGGCGGCAACAACGACACTCCGTTCTACGTTCCGGACCTGCACATCACAGTTGCTGATCCGCATAGAGCTGGGCACGGTAAGTCCTACCACCCCGGAGAGGCGAACATGCGGATGGCGGATGTCATCATCATCAACAAGGTCGACACCGCAGAGCCAGACAAGGTGGAAGCAGTGAAGAAGGTGATTGCGGAGCTGAATCCTGAGGCAACGGTTGTCACGGCGGCATCGCCTTTGACGGTCGAAGACCCCGCTGCGATTAACGGCAAGAGGGTGCTGGTCATCGAGGACGGGCCAACAGTGACCCATGGAGAGATGACATTCGGCGCTGGCATGATCGCCGCCAAGAACGCGGGGGCCAAAGACATCATCGATCCGAGACCGTTCGCGGTCGGCACGATCAAAGCGACCTTCCAGAAGTACAGTCATCTCGAAAAGGTCCTCCCGGCAATGGGCTATGGCAGCAAGCAGGTGTCGGAACTCGAACAGACTATCAACGCATCCGACTCCGAGATAGTGGTCTCAGGGACACCGATTGACTTGACGAGGGTTCTTGGCAATGTCAACAAGCCAATCGTGAGGGTCAAGTACGACCTTCAGGTGAAGGGCGAGCC
>JBFEPA010000071.1:0-7011 GCA_041550275.1 Thermoplasmata archaeon
AGGAGGCGTGACCACTTACGACGACCTGACGACGCTCCAGCGCATGGGCGTGGATTCCGTCGTCGTCGGCACGGCAATCTACACTGGGCGCATCCATTTCAAGAGAGCCGCGAGGGAGTTCTCATGAGCTCCGAGGATTCCGCGCGCTCCGCCAGCATCACAAGAGAGACTCGTGAGACGAGAGTGCAGGTCAAGCTGAACATCGATGGGCCATGCCAGGCGGAGTGCGACATCTCCGAGGAGTTCCTGCGACACATGGTCGAGACACTGGCGAGATACTCAGGGATAGACCTGGAGATATCCGCGACGGGAGACATCGACCACCACCTCATCGAGGACGTTGCGATAACACTCGGCCGAGCATACAGGGAGGCCATCGGCGAGTCGCAGATCAAGCGCATCGCGAGTGCGATTGTGCCTATGGACGAGGCACTGGTACAGGTCACGGTTGACCTCATAGACCGGCCTTTCGTCCACCTCGAACTGCCTGATGAGATGTACGCCCATTTCGTGCGGTCGTTCGCGATGGAATTGAGGGCAACAGTCCACACGCTCATACTGAGGGGAAAGGACAATCACCACATCGTTGAGGCGACGTTCAAAGCTCTCGGTACTGCGCTAGCCCAGGCAATGTCACGGACGGGTACTACATTGTCGACCAAATCGTCTGTGAAATGGGGTGTCAGCTGATGCCTCTGACCAAGCGGATAATACCGTGTCTCGACGTGAGGGACGGCGTGGTGGTGAAGGGCGTTCGATTCAAGGGACTCGCGAACGTTGGCGATCCCCCGGCACTGGCGGTCAAGTACCAGGAGCAAGGAGCCGATGAGATCGTGTTCCTGGATGTCAATGCCACCATCGCGGGAGCGGAAACGCTCAGAGCGGCTGTTCAGAAGACCGCTGAACAGCTGTTCGTTCCTCTAACAGTCGGCGGCGGCGTCAGGACCTTCGAGGACGTTCGGACGATGCTGCGCGTGGGTGCCGACAAGGTCTCGATCAACACTGCTGCTGTCGCAAAGCCGTCGCTCATAACGGAGTGCGCGGACGCGTTTGGCAGCCAATGCGTTGTGGTTGCGATTGACGCTCAGCGATCCGATGGCGGTTGGGAGGTTCACACTCACTCGGGTACCAAACCATCCCAGAGAGATGCCGTGGAATGGGCGAAGGAGGTCTGTGAGCTGGGAGCAGGTGAGATACTGCTCACCAGCATGGACTGCGACGGCGTGAAGGAAGGCTACGACCTCGAACTCACCAGACGGGTGGTGAGGGCGGTCAGCGTACCTGTCATCGCGTCTGGCGGTTGCGGCAGGATCGACCATATCGTCAAGGTCCTTTCGGAAGGGGAGGCGGACGCTGCGTTGGCGGCGTCGATATTTCATTTCGACGAGCACACAGTCATAGACGTCAAGAGAGAGCTCGCTGCAAAAGGCATACCCGTGAGGTGGTGTGGATGAGTGCTGGCAACGCATTGATACCCGTCGTCGTGCAGGATGTGAGGAACAACAATGTCTTGATGGTGGCTTTCACTAACGACGAGGCGCTCGAGCTGACCAGGAAGACAGGATACATGCATTACTGGAGCCGGTCGAGACAGGAGATATGGAAGAAGGGCGAGACCTCGGGGAACGTGCAGAAGGTGATAGAGCTTCTCACCGATTGTGACGATGACGCCATCCTGGCGAGGGTGGAGCAGACAGGAGTCGCCTGCCACGAGGGGACATACTCGTGCTTCATAGACCGTCCCATTGCTCCAAACGACATCATATCTGAGCTCTGGCGCGTCTTTGACGACAGGAAACATGGGCAGTGCGAATCCTCGTACACGTGTCGGCTCTTCAACAACCGGAACCTTCTGCTGAAGAAGATCGCTGAGGAGAGCTCAGAGGTCATCATCGCAGCAAAGGACAAGAAGCGAGAGGAGATAGTCTACGAGACTGCCGACCTCATGTTTCACCTCATGGTACTGCTGTTCGATGAGGGTATTCCGATGCAGGACATCTACAAGGAGTTGGAGGGCAGAAGGAAATGAGGGCGAGGCGGTGCGACTTCCACATGCACACGGTGTTCAGCGATGGCATGCTTCTGCCAATGGAACTCATACGTCGTGCCGCGGTCGCTGATCACCGCGCGATTGCTATAACCGACCACGCCTCCTTCTCGAACATCGATTGGGTAGTCCGACATGTCGCCAAAGACTGTGCCAAGGCGGACGCGTGGGGCATAGAGGCCATTCCCGGTGTCGAGATCACACATGTGCCCGTGAAGTACATCGACGAGGCGGTGAAGTTGGCCAGGGATTCGGGGGCAGAGCTGGTGGTTGTGCACGGTGAAACCACCGCAGAGCCAGTCGAGCCCGGCACCAACCACGCCGCTGCCTCCAACCCGGATGTTGATATCCTAGCTCATCCTGGTATGATATCCATGGAGGATGCCAGCGAGGCGGCCGCAAACGGTGTGTACCTGGAGATATCCTGCAGGCAGGGGCACTCGATCGCTAACGGCCATGTCGCTTCCATCGCCGTAGCGGCTGGAGCCAAGGTGCTTGTCAACACCGACGCCCACGCTCCCGAGGACCTTAGCAGCATGGCAACTGCGACCTCCATAGCGAACGGGGCTGGATTGGACGCGGACTCCGTCAGGCAGGCGCTGGTCAGCAATCCAGAGACATTGCTGCAGAAGCTCGGAAGACTCAGGGATGCTGATTAATAAGTCCTGCGAGTGAGATTAATAACTGAGATATAGCGCGTGGGCGGTATCCGTCCAGAGAATCATGATAGTGAGTCTGTCGATACCAGAGGAACTGCTGGGGCGGTTCGACGAGGTACTCAGATCTAAGGGTTTCAACTCGAGGTCAGATGCGATGCGGGAGGCGATACGCTCGTTCGTTGACGAGGCCGAGTGGGAGAGCCTGGATGGTGAGAACCAGCTGGTGATAACGGCGGTATACAACGAGCATGGGCCCAGGGGGGAGCTGTCGGTGCTACAGCATCGATACGAGGAGATCCAGATGATGCTCCACCTTCATCTCGAGCGTGGGCAGTGCATGGAGTTGATAATCGCTAGGGGCCCAAACAGCGTCCTAAGGGAGATACTGGCCAAGGTGAGGAAGATAAGGGGCGTACGCTCTATTCGCTTCATATCGACCTCTCGCCCGATAGGGTAAGGCCGCTGTGACCCCGTCGCGAATCCAGACGGTCACGTCGCCATGAACCAGCCGCAGGTGAGCAAGTTGTACTCGTACAGGAACTCGCCCCATGAGGTCTCACTCGCGAGCGGCACATTGTTCATGTAGTCCTCCCAATAGAGGCGCCATTCCCAGTTGTGGTAGCCCCAGTACATGGAGACGCCTGAGCATGCGGCTTTCTCCTCGGGGTTGTACATGGCGACTACCGCGTTTGAGATGACTTCCATCATGTCTTCGGTGGCGTCCACGAACTCCTGGTCATCGGCGATTGTCGGGTTCGCCACCAACTGTCTTCCGAGGTCCACCATGTCATACTGATAGTGCGCTATGCACGAAACCCATTCGCAGTCTCTGAGGGCCATCCGGTAGTCGTAGCTGTACGACTCGAGCCGGTCCAGCATCACATCTGTCCAGACGCGGATTTCATCGACGTTGTCGTATATCGCGCTGGCATCAACGGCGCTCAGGGTTGCGTACCATCCCCATGTGATCTCAGAGTAGTAAGCCGCCCATCCATCCACCATATCGGTCGCGACTTGGACCGGCGCCCTGTCAGAATCCAGCGCCAACGGTTCGAACATCAGGTCATACGGGAATCCGTCGCCCGCAACAAGCTCTTCCGACGCGACTACGAGGTCCACGAGTCCAGTCGTTGCCACTGAGTATATGGTCTCGACGCTCGCCATCGCACAGGCGTCGAATCCGATGATGTCTATGTGCACATTAGCGGCAACTATCGCATCGTACAGCTCGTCGAGATACATCCAGTCATCCGAAGTGTCGTCACCGCAGAAGCCGTTCCACGCGCTCCCGTGGTCCCAGGCGATCATCGCGAGGTTGTCCGAAGGATATCTCGTCGAGACATCCGTGAGCGCCCACTGCAGTGTCTCTGCGTCTGCGAAGTTCTTCTCCTCCAAAGTCTGGACCGCTTCCCATTCTCCTCCGTCGATCTCGACGATCTGCGTCTCATCGGTGCTCAGCAGGTCCACATAAGCCACGAAATTCACGTTCGTGGCACTCGGCAGTTCGAGTAGCATCGCAAGGCTGGCACCCTCCCAATAGCTCTCAAGATTGTTATCAGCTGCCACATATATCATCACCGTCCATGTGCCTGGCTGAGCTCCTGGTCGGCCGCTCTCTCCCCTAACCATGCTCGTAGAAATCAATGCGCAGATTGCGACTACGGCCGCGAACCTGAGCACTCCTATTGTTTTCAAACAGCTCCCCCCTGAGCCAAGTACCTAATCCGGATACTGACCTCCCCTCCGATGACCGACATCGTAGAAAAGGCTTGCTAAAGGGTCTTTATTAGAAAAATGGAAAAGAGGGGGCGCGCAGCCCCATTGTTCGCCTCAGGCGGAGCTTGACTCACGAGTTGTAGTCCGCCAGGAAGTCTGCCCAGCCCATGTCTATGGCGAAGGCGACTTCGGTGGAGTAGGCATCGGCACAGTATGGCCAATCGCCTCCTACACCCCAGTAGATCGAGACGCCGCGGCAGGCCGAAGCATAATCCCCGTTCCAGTAGGTGATCACCGACGAGTCAACAAGGCTGATAACGTCCTCCGCTGCGGCTCTTAGCGTCGCGTCCTTGATCTTCGAGTTGGCGAGCAGATTCACGCACAGGTCCTCGAGGTCGAGGTGCTTGCTCGTGGCGTACATCGAGTATGTGTCCCTTATGACCTTCTTGTACTCCCTCTCGTATGCGCCCAGGTTAGCGTGCATTGCGCCGCACCAATCCTCAAGCGCAGACACCTGCTGGCCTACGCTCTGGATATCGGTCGCGGAGAGGCACACAGACTGAGCCCAGTTCAGAGGATCGTAGTACCCCGCCCAGCCGTTGACCATGTCCGTTGCCACCTGCACTGGCGTCCTGGATGGATCGTTCGCAACTGGTGTCAGCATGAGGTCGTACGGGAACCCATTCATCGGTATCGTCTCCTCCGAGCCAACGAGTATCCCGACAAGCTCGGTCAGTGACACCTGGTATGCGACCTCTATAGCCGCCATGTTGCACGCGTCGAAGGCAAGGATGTCGATGTACACTCCAGCATTCTCGATTGCCGCCTGAAGTTCGGGCATCGTTATCTTGTCACCAGACGTTTGGTCGTCGCTGAAGTATCTCCAGGCGTAGCCATGGTCCCAGCCTATGACAGCGAGGTTATCGGACGGGTACAGCGTCGACGCCTCCGTTATGAACCACTCGAATGTAGCTCCGTCGCCGAAGTTCTTCTCCTCGTACGTGGCCGCTATGGTCGTCTCCCCACCAGAGATCTCATAGAGAATCGTGCCGTTCTGAGCCACCCAGTCCATCATGGCGACTATGGTGACGTCATCGTTCGCTGGTATGTTCTCGAGCGCTGGTAAGCTATAGTCAAACCAGTATCGCTCAAGGTCGTTGTCGCCGTTGACATACAATGCAATGGTCCACGACTCTCCTTCACCCCTCGCATGCTGGACGAACGCCATACTCGGCACCAGCATGACGACAGCCACAAACACTCCTAGGCACAACTTGGTGTTAAGTCCCCTCAAGTTCGTCTACCCCCTGCGGAGGACCAGCAGTGTTTACAGTTGCTAGAGGCCCCCACCGCCATCGTGATGGAATACGTGATATTAGAATCCTCTTCGAGATGCCTGGCAAACGTCAGATTCGATGGGCCTTCCATATGTAATGAATCGCTTCGAAAAGCAGGCACAATCTTGGCAGATGATTCATGCATTCGTCTGCTCAGTTGAATTCAGCATGCCGAATGCATCGACCTGCGCTCAGATTCGCTGTTGGCAAGTCCTGGCAGATGCCGCCCACCGGGCTGCATCGGGGCAACGGTTAAGGCCTCTTGGATGTTTCCCGTATACAGGTGGCCGAAGTGATGGACGTATCGAAGTTGAACGGTGTGAAGGTCATCGCCGCCGACTCGTTCACATTGGGCGAAGTGGACGGCGCGAACGTGGACACGAAGCAGTGGAAGATAACCCATCTCAAGGTCGGGCTCAGCGACGATGCTTCGCGCGAGCTCGGCTTCAGCAAGCCGCTCTTCGGATCGGTTAAGATATGCGTGCCAGTGGAGACGATATCCGGTTATGGTGATGTGGTCACGCTGAAGAAGTCGCTTATGGACTTGAAAGGGTCGGACGAGTGCAAGGTCAAGCGCAAGTAACTTCTTCCACGATTGAAAGGGTTACTCTGTGATATGCTCACAGAGTGTATTGCCTGAACTCTCCCTCGCACGGGTTGCCCAGACAGAGGAACATCTTCTTCCTGGTGAGATCCATTACGGAAGCGTAGGTCGTCTTGCAGCGATCGTGCTTCGGCTCCTCCTCCATCGGGTGTCGGCAGATCGAGCCGGGGTAGTTGACATGGTCGCGCAGAATGCCCATCAATGTCTCACTCGTTATGGCCCCGAGGTTCTCTCTAACTAGCCTACGGGCACGGTTGTAGCGTACAACAGTGCTGGAATTGGCCAGCGTCCTTGCGCCAGCCACTCCGAAGGCAGTCTCGTATTTCACCATGTCATGGTGAAGGTAGTGGTTCGTGTGTGCGAGGTAACCATTCTCTGGATATATCACAGCGAAATCTGTTGCCGAGCCCTCGATACAGTACATCTCACCGCTTGAGTGGCAGATGTTGTTGTTGTAGCTCGACGCCCTGTGCGCGGGTGTCGCGGCCCCGAGGGCATCTCCCAGAATCTCTGAAGAGAGTATCTTCGGGGCGACCATCAGCTTGGGGACGCCAAATCTGACATCATTCTGATACAGAGAGTTGCCGGTCACGCTGATTCCTGCTGAGTTGAGTCCTGTTATCCATTCCAAACCCGCGTGTGTCATCA
>JBFEPA010000072.1:0-6957 GCA_041550275.1 Thermoplasmata archaeon
GGATGGGCAGGGGATGCCAGAGTACGACGTAGGCCTTAGGAAGGCTTTCAAGAGAAACCATCATCTTAAGGTCCACGTCGACCAATTCTTCGTGAATCACAGACTTAAGCCAACGCTCGTGACAGAGATATCCCGGGACATGGCTGAGGCGGATGCTGTCAATATAATCTATCCCGTTGGGGACCCGCTATTCGTCCATATATTCTCCACAAAGAGCATCCCTATCAGCTACACATCGATCCAACCACCTCTGACAGGTGAGCTGCAGCAGAAGTTCGCTAAGATCATGCGACGGGTGTACGACAAGGCCGTCTACAAAGCGCCTCACAAGGACCTCAAGGAGTTCGAAGACAACCTTGTGAAGCTGATAGATGAGTCCACCGTGACCGTCGAGGAGCAGAGGAAGGAGAGGAAGGCGCTCTTCGGGGATATGTTCTCGGAACCCAAGATACAGGTGACAGCAGAGGAGGCGGAGCTGGTTAAATACCATGCTATCCAGAACATCATCCTGAGCGGCCCTCTCCAGCCACTACTAAGAGACCCGTACATCGAGGATATACATTGCATCGGACACGACAACGTCTCAATCGTGCACAAAGTGTTCCAATCAATGCCGACCAACATACAATTCGACTCGACTGAGGAACTCGACAATTATGTGAGGGCGTTAAGCGAACGGATAGGGCGGCCTGCATCGCTGGCCAGGCCGATAGTGGATGGAACGCTCCTTGACGGGTCAAGAATCAATCTCATCTACGCCGAGGATGTGAGCGTGAGGGGCCCGAGCTTCTCGATCAGGAAGTTCTCGGAGGAGCCCATCAGCATCACGCAGCTGATTGAGTGGAACTCCATCAGCTCTCGGGAGGCGGCTTACCTGTGGCTGTGTCTCGAGGAAGGTATGAGCGTCTTCTTCTGCGGAGAGACTGCGTCCGGCAAGACGACGACTATGGGGGCGGTGCTCCCGTTCATAAAATACGACAGCAAGGTCTACACCGCGGAGGACACTATCGAGATGCAGGTGCCGCATAAGGTCTGGCAGAGACTCGCTACCCGGGATTTCGGGCCAGAGGAGAGCCGTGTAGACACTTTCGCCCTGCTGAAGGCTGCACTGAGATCGAGGCCGAACTACATCATCGTCGGTGAGATAAGAGGCAAGGAGGGAAGCGTTGCCTTTCAGGCAATGCAAACGGGACACCCTGTCCTGTCGACTTTCCACGCGGCATCCACGAGGAAACTGATCCAGAGGTTCACCAGCGACCCCATCAATGTCCCGATCACGTTCATAGACAACCTCAACGTGGCTTTCTTCCAAGCAGGCATCTACAGGGAGGGGAAGTTCCTGAGGAGGACAATGCTGATAGATGAGATAGTCGGGTTCAATGAGGCACTTGGAGGCATAATGACCCGGACTGTGTTCATCTGGAACGCTGCAGACGACTCGCACGTGTTCAAGGGGATGAACAACTCCTACATCCTCGAGGAGAAGATTGCTGTCAAGCGTGGTTACGGGGACAAACGTAAGATCTACGACGACCTCTCGATGCGGACAAAGATTTTGGACGAAATGAGGGCCAGGAAGATATTCAAGTACGAAGAGGTCGAGGACGTCATCAAGGAGTTTCAGAAGAAGGGGGTGAGCGGTCTTCCGTTCCCGGTGTAGACCCGTGATATGGCTAGAGGTAACTTGAAGCGGCTGTACAAGTCCATAGATATGCCAATCACCACGTACTTCACAAGATACGCTCTCCCGCTCGTCATAGCAGGCATAGCGGTCGCAGCCACACTTGTGTTCCTCTTTCCTGAGGTTGCGACTGATGAGCTGTTCAAGTATGTCTTCCTCGCAATCCCGATACTCTTCTCCACACTTGCGATACTCTTTCCGCTCCTGCTCGGCGAAAGAAAGAAGATGCAAATAGACAGGAATCTGCATCTGTTCCTGATCAGGATGAGCGTGCTCTCCACATCGAAGCTTCCAAGGAAGAAGATGCTGGAGATCCTGTCCAAGGTCAAGGAGTACGAGGCTCTCAGCATAGAGATCGAGAAGATCTACAAGCTCATGGAGTTCTGGAATATGGGCCTCGCAGACGCCGCGCGGACGGTGGCGAGGAGGACTCCGTCGCCCGCCCTTTCGGACTTCCTGGACAGGCTCGCACACTCGTCAGATGCTGGTGAAGACATCGAAGAGTTCCTGTCCAAGGAGCGGGAAGTCGCCGTGAACGTGTACCTCAACAAGTACGAGACGGCTCTAAAGGACCTCGACCTGCTCAACGAGATCTTCATCGCAGTGCTCATCGCACTGATGTTCATGCTCGTATTCATCGCCCTGCTACCAGTCTTCGTCGATATCTCGATCACTCTCATACTGCCAGGGGTCGCGCTCCTCTTCGTCCTCATCGAAGTGATGGTGCTCTACCTGGTGAAGTCGCTTCTTCCTTCCGACCCGATATGGCACAATAGAGAGGAGAAGACCGAAGTCGACAAGACGCTGAAGACCGTGCTGCCAGCGACCTATGCAGCATGTATCGCCCTGGCCATATTTGGCGTGCTCGTCAGACTTCCACTGACTGCAGTCGTCGCATTGGTAGTTACCCCGTTGCTCTATCCTGGGTATGTGATACGACGCGAAGAGAAACGTGTGCGCGCCAGGGATGAGAACTACGATGCGTTCATGAGGGCCGTCGGCAGCTACGCTGCGTCCTCTGGCTCTGCGGTGACGGACGGCGTCGGTAGGTTGAGCAAGCACGACTTTGGCGAGCTCACCGTGGGCATCGAAGTGCTGTTCAAGCGACTCTTGACTCGCATAGACCAGATCCGCGCATGGAACCTCTTCGCGGCCGAGACGGGCAGCAACCTGATATCCAAGTTCACGGAGATGTATGTCGTGGGTTTGTCAGTAGGTGGAAGAGTCGACAAGGTCATAGACATCATAAGCAACAACTTTGTAAAGCTGATGGGAGTGCGCAGGAAACGTTACCAAGCATCCGATAATATGCTCGGCACCCTCTATGGAATGTCAATCGGCATCACGTTCACACTGTTCGCTGCGCTGAGCCTCATGGACCTTCTGAATGACATGAACGAGCAATTCGCCCTGTCACAGACAGCCATATCACTACCCATAGCACTTCAGTCATTCAACCTCGACCTCGCAGAGGCCATATTCCTGCTCATCGTGTTTGCCCATGCGCTCATATCGGCGAATTTGATCGCATTCGCGGGCGGCAGCCACAAACATAGTTTCTACATCAACTTCGCCGTCATCATCTGGATGAGCACCGTGACCGCACTCGTGACACAGATGATGCTCGACAAGGTCCTCAACCTATCATGAAAAAAAGAGGGGGGAGGACGCCCGCCGACCATCACTGGTTCCGTATCTCCGCACAAGAATTCGGCCACCGAATCTGCCTTTCAATGTTGGTCCCCGGTTTCGGGGATATTGACTCAAGGACCGGATGCTCTGCGGGCGTTGTCATTAAGATGCTGGATAACGCACATAAGAGTTTGGCCAGGAGTCGCCGACATGAGAATCACCCCAGATTCTCGGCGAACTCCCGATCACTGCCCTCTGGCACCGTTCCCCCAGAGCTTCCAATGGATGATAGTCAAGGCCGAGAATTGAGTGCTAGTCCTTATGAGCACGCGCGCGCGATTCTTGCATAATGGCCACCGTGAGTAGGGCGGCGCTCACGTGCTGCATGGCAGGCGTTCTGCTCATCCCGGTGACGCTCGTGCTATTGCTCCAGGGAATAACTACGTCGCCCGCTCATGCACTTCCGACTGACGACTTTGGGGACAATATCCGGATCACGTTCGACGACGCCGCCTCGATGAATATCTCCTCTGTGGTCGATGACCATGGAGACATGCACATCGTGTGGGAGGACTTCAGGTCAGGCAACGGCGACATCTACTACGTCAAGATGGATGCGGACGGAAACAAGCTCACCAACGATGCCAAGATCTCCAACGACTCCGCCGTATCCGCCCATCCGTCGGTCGCAGTGGATGACTCAGGCCACATCTATGTCGTCTGGGAAAGCCTGGAGGGTGGCGCTTCTGAACTCTACTTCGCTAAGCTGTGGTACTACTCCGGCAACATCACATTCCTTGAGAACGGGCTGAGGGTTTCCGACGCCGATCCGGCCAACTCCACTGAGCCGTCGATAGCCGTATGCGCCGATGACAGCATTGCCATAGTCTGGACGGATGCCAGGAACGATGTCGGCGATGGCAACCTTGAGATCTACTACAAACGGCTCAGCCCTTCTGGCGCCCCCCTGACTAGCGATATCAAGGTCACTAACGACGTGGGCATCTCTGAACGGCCTCGGATGGACATCGACTCCGATGGATACGTTCACATCGTATGGTACGACTTCAGAGATTCGAACAGCGGGCTCGTGATCAACCACGGCGTCTTCTACCGCAAGATAGCGCCGAACGGCACACCGATGACCAATGAGACCAGGATAACCTTCGCATCGCCATCCTCAAGCCCAGACGTCGCAATCGACACGGCAGGGAACGTTCATGTCGTATTTGACGACGATCGATATGCCGCCTTCGACATATTCTACACGCTCCTGGACGGGAACGGAACAACGGTCGTAGATGACCGGATCATATCCGCAAAGGACGACAACGAGTCGCGGTTTCCCAGAATAGCCCTCAGCGACTCGAGGGTTGTGGACACTGTCTGGCAGGACTTCGCCTCTGGAGCTTGGACGATTCACTACTCGGCAATGACCTATGACGCCTCGTTGGAGGTGTACGACCAGACCATCGCCACGATGGATGGACACAATGCAACCGGGCCAGTCGCCATGTGTGCCAAGGACAACAACACCTTCGTGACATTCGTTGGGGAAGTGCCCAACAAGGAACTGTTCTTCTTGAGGACAGACCGTGCGGACCTCGCGATTGCTGGCGGGGACTTGTCCCTCTCGACAAGTCAGCCGCTTGAGGGGGCGATACTGTGGGTGAACGCCACTGTGAGGAATGTGGACGGAGGCACAGTCACCGACCTGACCGTATGGTTACTGATGGATGGACTGAAGGCCGACGAAGACGTCGTTGATTCGCTTGCGGCTGGGGCATATGCCACCGTCCAGTTTACTTACGAGGCGAAAGCGGGCGATTCGGCCTTGTCCGTCGTTGTGGATCCCGAACAGGCCATCAGGGAGACTGACGAGTCCAACAACGCCGCAACTGCATCAATCACGGTCAGAGTTCCTGGCGTTGAGATGTACGCAGACTACGCTAGCAGATCGGTCGATCCCGGGACCAACGCGTCCTTCAACATCACGGTGAACAACACCGGCACATATGCGACGGAGTTCGCCATATCGAATTCGTCCCTTCCGGACGGGTGGAGCATCGACTTAGGGGTTGCGAGCCTGTTGACGGTGCCTGCAAGCAGCTCTGCAACATTTGAGACGGCCGTTGCCGTTCCTGAAGGAGAAGACCCCAGCCAAGTATACATCGATGTCAACGCGACATGCGTAGACAAACCGTCCATCTGCGACTCGTTGACATTTCTGGTGGATGTACGCCTAGTGGGGGCGGTGTCGGTTATATCCCCTGCGGGTCAGCTCGTGGAGCCGACTCTGCAATACTCGTTCACTTTCTTGGTTGAGAACGACGCGAACGCGAATGAGAGCTTCGATGTCGAGGCAACCGATGACCAGGGCTGGATTGTATCCGTCTCGGACACCGCCTTAGACCTCTCACCCGGTCAGGTCGTAGAAATCGTGGTAGTGGTGATCCCTTCCAGGTACGATCCTCCTGGGACCATGGACGTCGTAACGCTCAGCCTGTCGTCGAAGAACCTGTCGGAGAACACGGGAGAGGGGAGCATGCTCCTCCTTGCAGCACATCATAGGGAGATAGAGCTGAGCCTTTCACAGCAAGCGTTCTTGAACTACTCCGTGCCTGAAGATCGCCAGATACTGTACTCCCTGAACGTCGCGAACCTGGGCAATTCAGCCGAGACGGTCAAGCTGACACTCTCTGGACTGGACTCGTTCTGGGCGTATCTCAACACATCCTACGTCTTCCTTGATCCAGGGGAGAACGAGACCGTCATGCTGACAATGGCGCCGAGCCTATACGTGCTCGCGGGAGTCTATGAATTCAACGTCAGCGCCGCATCGGAGGCCGACCCTAGTGTGAACGACACGCTAGCCATGGGCGTCAACATCCAGCCGTTCTACGACATAGAAACATATCTAGACAGGGAAACCGTCTCTCCGAACGGGAGTGATTACATCTCCGTGGAGCTGACAGTGGAGAACTGGGGCAACTACATCGACCTTGTGGATGTCAGCGCGTACACAGACTTCCTCAACGACACCGTCTTCATACTCAACGGCATAGAGTACAACGTCAGCACAGAGTCCTTGCCACCGATCGTACTTGAACCCGGCAATAGGGCGGTAATCACCGTGTTGGTGTTCGTGCCGGACGGGGCGGTCAGGGGGGAGTCCTACACGCTCTACATCGATATCTCCTCCCTCACTGATCCATCCGCAACGTCCTCAGAGGTCGTGACGCTGTTCATTCCTCGCAAGGCCTCGCTGTTCAATATCTACACGATAATCGCTATCGCGGCAATCGTGTCGGCAGTGATAGTGTTGGCAGTCTTCCTGTTCATTAGAAGGAGGCAACGGCGGCGAGAGGAGGAGGAAGCTGCGCGTAGAAGGGCTATGCAGCGCCGTCAGGGAGTTCGTCCGGGCGCCCGTCCGGCGCAGAAGAACGGCAGGCCTGGAAAGGGTGGCCAGGAACGAAAGACATGATGCAGGGCCATCCGGAAAGCTTTAAGTACAGTATCCGATTATCAGGAGTCAGGTGATTTAATTTGATGAAACCCCTGGCTGTTCTCAACAAGGCGATTAACCATCAGGTAATCGTCGAGCTCAAGGGTAAGAGGGGATACCGCGGCACACTCGATGGCTA
>JBFEPA010000073.1:0-6867 GCA_041550275.1 Thermoplasmata archaeon
CTAAGGTGATTGGCTTTCAGCTGAGACCTGAGTACGTCTTCGCCATCGACACCATGACGACAACGGATGGTCCAATGCAGGGAGAGACCTTCGAGAAAATCCTGATCGGTAACGGACCCGCATTGAGGATGTTCGACAGCTCTGCCATCGCGTCCCCGAAGCTGAGGAGGATGATCGAAGGCATCGCGAAGAAGTCGAAGGTTCCTCTCCAGTGCGGTTCCGGAGGCGGTGGGACCGATGCTGCGGTAGCGCAGGAGTTCGGTGCGCTCGTCATGCCGCTCGGTATACCGATGAAGTACACCCACTCGCCAACTGAATGCGCGAGCCTTCGAGACATGGCTAACACCGCGCGGCTGATGGTGCTGATAGCGGAGCATCTGGCCAAGGGCGGGAAGCCGAGGTGAGCACTATGCTGGCCAAGGCAGAGGAGCTTCTCAAGCAGCTTGTCCTATCAAGGAGTTCTGAGACCGACAACGCCCTCCCCCTCGCGGAGTACGTGTCAGAATATCTGACCAAGCTCGGGCTCGAGCCCGCAAGGTACGGGGACAAAGACAAGCCGGCAGTGTTCGCAAAAAGCGGCGAAGGCGGAGTGGTGCTCTCCGGACATTTGGACACCGTCCCACAAGGTGCGGGATGGAGTCGAGACCAGGGAGAGGTCGTCGACGGAGTCATGTACGGCAGGGGGGCTGCGGACATGAAGGGCGGGTGCGCCGCTATACTCCTCGCAGCGGAAAAACTCGCCGAGGAAGGTACGCCATTCGCCGTGTGCCTGACGCTCGATGAGGAGATATCGATGAACGGAGCGGCCGCCGTCGCGGACGCTGGCGTTATCAAGAACTCCCCGGCAGTCCTGGTCGCAGAGCCGACCGCCTTCGATATAGTCGTCCGTGAGAAGGGCGTCATACAGTTCGCCATCAAGACAACCGGGAAGAGCGCGCATGCGAGCATGCCCGTGTTGGGCGACAACGCCATCACGAAGATGACGGAGCTTCTGCACAAGATAATCGACCTTCAGAGAGTGCCTCAGGACCCGATGAGTGAGCTGACGCTCTGCGTCAACACCATCTCTGGTGGCATGCAGACGAATGTAATACCGGACAGTTGTGAGGCCCGGGCAGACTCTCGATTCCCCCCAGACATGACCGGCGAGGATGTGTTGAACCTCGTCAGGGAGAGGCTCGGGAAGGCCGAATACAGCATAGAGACACAGCACCTGCTCGAACCGGTGGAGACCAACCCCACCCTGCCAGCAGTTCATGCGCTGCATGATATCGTAGGGGAGAAGGCAACGATACTGAGCGTGCCTTACGCCACGGAGATGGTAATGTTCAAGCGGGACAACAAGACCCTGATGGTATGCGGTCCTGGAGACCCGACCCAGGCGCATATTCTGGACGAACACATCGAGATAAGTCAGATCGTGACGGCCGTGGACATCTACGTGAAATACTGCAGACACATGGCAGAAGTGAAGTGACGGATGCTGTTCAGGGATACACGCGCGCAACCGTCCGCGGGAACGGTATGGCGTCGCGAATGTGCTCTAGCTTGCAGACCCATGTCACCATCCGCTCCAGCCCTAGGCCGAAACCAGAGTGCGGGACAGAGCCATACTTCCTCAGGTCAAGGTACCACTGGTAATTGTCGAGGCTCTCGCCTATATCCCTCAGCCTATCGATGATCAGGGCGTTGTCCGTCTCCCTCTCGCTGCCACCTATGATCTCACCGTAGCCCTCGGGAGCTAGGAGGTCGCTGTTCTTGTACGTTCTTGGGTCGTCCGGGTCCTCCTTCATGTAGAACGGCTTCGTCTCCTTCGGATAGTTGACAATGAACAAGGGCGTGTCCCTATCCTTCGTCAGAGCGCGCTCCTCCAGCGCTCCGAAATCAGAGCCCCACGAGACATCAGACCCATCTTTCTGGAGGAAGTCCAGCGCCTCAGCGTACGGCATTCTTTCGAATGGCGGGACGATCTTCCTGAGGTCTACAGGATCCCTTCCAAGGAGTTTCAACTCGTCCGGACATTCCTCCGCTGCGCGGGCCAACATCGCGGATACGAGCTCTTCCTGCACCTTCATGTTGCCATCGTTGTCGACCCACGCGGCCTCCATCTCGAGATGCCAATACTCCGCGAGGTGCCGAGGGGTGCGAGATTTCTCCGCCCTGAAGGACGGCGTAAGCGTCCATACCTTCTCACACGAGAAAATGAGCGCCTCCAAGTAGAACTGCGCGCTCTGCGACAGGTACGCTATCCTGTCGAAGTACTTTATCTGAAACAATGTCGTGCTGTCCTCCGGTGCGACACCAGTTATCATCGGCGGGGTGACCTCTACATAGCCACTCTCGTGGAACCACTCCCTTCCACCACGAAGCATCGCCGCCTTCACCCGCATGACGGCGGTCTGCTCGCGAGAACGTATCCAGAGATGGCGCTGGTCCAGGAGGAGCTCGGTGCTCTGGTACTCGGTGATAGGGAACGGCTCAGAGTAGGCGACAACCTTGAAACTCGATGCTCTCACCTCGAAGCCACCGGGTGCCCGCTTGTCCTCCGCCAAGGTGCCTTCTATCTCGACGGCTGACTCTATGCCCGCGTTGGTCGCGGCTTCGAAGTCGGCCTCTGGTACGGCGCCTTTCTTGACCGTCGTCTGGATTATGCCCGTCGAATCCCTGATGACGGCGAACACTATGCCGCCGCTGCTGCGCGTCCTGTACACCCAGCCCCTTATCCCCACCGGCTCGCTCATGGGGTCTTCGGATAGGACCTGCTTTATAGACTGCATCCAGATGCTGAAGCTCCAGACCGAATATAAGACCTTCGGATGCGTAGCAAGCAACTTATCGGTGGAGCATTCTTACGATTGACTGTGAGGATCAGGCTGGCGCAAATGGACGACCTCCCCGCGATAATGCGTACGGAAGCCTCCTGCTTCAATGAGGAACGCTTCGACCTAGGCGTGGTACGTGCATTCCTGGCGCGGAGGGACTCTTTCGCAATCGTGGCTGTAGACAATGGAGAGGTCGTAGGCGCCGCCATGTGCATTCTGTCCAATAGGAGTGCGCTAGGCAGGATCGCCTCTGTGGCTGTTCTGGACGAACATAGAGGAAAGGGGTTGGGCTCAAAGCTCGTAAAGGCGTGCGAGAAGGAGTTTCGCAGGAGGGGCATAACAAGATTCACTTTGGAGGTCGCCGTCGACAACACGGTGGCCGTGCAAACCTACCTCTCCAACGGCTATGTCATCAAGTGCACGTTGAAGGATTACTATTCCCGCGGGAGAGGGGCGTACTTGATGGAGAAGGACGTCACCATGGAGGGTAACAGAGTCAAGGTCAAGGTCTCCTGACGGAGACCTCGAAAGGCATCTTATTGATAGTCCACATCCTGCCGCCTTCGACTGAGGCGCGGCTCGTCAGACTCTGGGCATTTGTCTCTCTTAGTATGCTCGTCTCGTAAGCTGAAATGGCCTTCTCTATCTCCGGATGCGCAACATATTCGACGACTATCGGCTCACCGAATTCGAGGTCGATCTCCTTCCGCATATGCTGTATACGCCTCACCACTTCCCTCGATAAGCCCTCCAATCTAAGCTTCGAGCGGACTGCGGTTGACACGTATACATGGACGACACCTATGCTAGCATGAGAGTATCCGGGCTTCTCCCTCTCCGATACGATGACATCTTCTTCCAAGATGTCGAAACCTCCTATGCGGATCTTGCCCGAAGCCGCCAAATGTCGCACCATCTCGCTGCCATCCATCATCCCCATCAGCTTGGCGACCTCAGCGGCCGATTCCTTCAGGCGGGGGCCGAGCGCGCGTAGGTTCGGTGCCAGTGCGTAGTCTACCATCGATTCTCTCGACTCTATGCACTCGAGCCGCTTGACATTCAATTCGTCGGCGATCATCCGCTCATATCGCCTAAGCACCCACATGCCGTCCTCTCCCGCAGCAATGACCGCCTCCTCCAATGGCTGTCTGAGCTTCACACCAGCCTTCTGCCGAGCGAGACGCCCTGCCTCCACCGCCTGGCGCACCAATGACATCTGAGACTCGAGGGAGCGGTTTACTGCGTCGCGTTCTGCGACGGGGTATGTCTCGAGATGGACGCTGTCCAAAGGGCCCTTCAGACTCTTGTATAGCCCTTCCGCGAGGAACGGCGTGACCGGTGCCATCGTCTTCGACATCGTCATGAGGCATTCGTGCAGCGTGCTGTACGCGGAGAATCGGTCTTCCGGGTCGCCCTCCTGAAAGAACCGCTTCCGAGACCTGCGGAGATACCAGTTGCTCAGGTCGTCAACAAAGCGGATGATCGCTCGTACCGCTCTGTGTACCTCCAACGCATCGAATGCCCTCCTGGACTCGACAACCGTCATGTTCAGACGTGACAATATCCACATATCGAGGTCGTGGGTCTTCCTCGGGAGTACCTCGCCTCTGTAGTTGATTCGGTTGGAGTTCGTCGCGAAGAACGAGTACACGTTCAGAAGCGTTGTCAGAGTGCGAACCATTGTGAGCCTTATGCTCTCCTTCGAGAACTCGACACCCTCCCATACTGGTGAACTCATGAGGAAGAGTCTTGATGCGTCAGCCCCGACCGTAGAGAACACGTCGTCGGGGTCTGCCTGTGACGCTTCGGACGACCCCATCTTCCGACCCTCGTCGTCGTAAACCGAACCCATCACCAAGACCGATCTGAACGCTGGCGAGTCGAACAGCAGGGTCGACAGCACATGCTGTGTATAGAACCAGCCGCGAGTCTGGTCTGCAGATTCGCTGATGAAGTCGACCGCGCGGTGGACGTCAAACTCCTCCATGTTCTCAAACGGATAGTGGTACTGAGCGAACGGCGCGCAACCCGAATCGAACCAACAATCAAGGACGTATTCCTCTCTGGTCATCGGGTCGCTACACTCTGGACAACTCAGGCGAATTGCATCGACATATGGTCGATGCAGGTCGATATCATCAGGCACCGGATCCAGCGAGTGCTTGTTCAACTCCTCCATGCTGCCTATGCATAGCTCATGTCCGGAGGCGCACCTCCATATCGGCAGCGGTGTGCCCCAATAACGTGCTCGGCTGACCACCCAGTCCTTTGCATCATTCACGAAGTTCCCGAAACGGCCGCGCTTGTACGAGCCTGGTACCCAGCGAACTTCCTCGTTAAGCGCGCGCATCCTCTCGCGCGCGTTGCTCGCAGAGATGATCCACGCGTCCATCGGCCTGTATATCAGGGGAGTGTCGCACCTCCAGCAGAACGGGTATGAATGATGGATGAGCCCCCACTTGAAAAGACGACCAGAGGATTCCAGCAATCGGATAACTTCGGCGTCCGAGTCGCCTGCTACAAGTCCATTCAGCTCGGGAACGGCATCGGTGAACCTTCCCGAGTCATCCACTGGGTCGAATATCTCGGTACCCTCGTCCAAGGCTATATCGTAGTCAGCCATGGCGTACGCGGGGGATATCTGCATGATCCCCGTGCCGTCCGCCTCGGGCACCTCATCTGAATGGACTATCTTGAACGCGTTGCCACCGCATTTTGCGAACTCGAACAGCGGTTCGTAATCCATTCCAATGAGCGATTCGCCAGTCACCGTCTCGACTACCCTTGCCTCTGGGAGCAGGCGCTGAGCGTGCGCGCGCCCAAGTATGTATCTCTCGCCATCGGCCTCGACGATCACGTATTTCCAGTCCTTCCGCACAGCGAGGAACGTGTTCGCCACGAGTGTCCATGGGCTAACCGTGTAGGACAGGATGGTGGCGTCCATGTCCTTCAGTTTGAACCGCGCTATCACGGTTCTGTCCTCGGTGTCCTTGAACCCGAGCGCGACCTCGTGGCTGCTCAGGGTCGTCCCGCAGCGATAGCAGTAAGCGGCGATGTGTCGGCCTCTCGAAAGCATACCCTTGGAATGGAGCTGTTTGACCGCCCACCACACGCTCTCGATGTACTCGTTCGACATCGTCAAGTAGGCGTTGTCGTAGTCAAGCCAGTAGCCGATTCTATGGCTCATCTGCTCCCATTCTGCCTTGAACCTCACTACCCGTTCCCTGCAGAGTGCGTTGAATTCCGCTATCCCGTACGACTCGATCTCCGCCTTAGTACTGAGCGCGAGGTCCTTCTCCACCTCGATCTCCACCGGCAGGCCGTGGCAGTCCCAGCCTGCTATGTATGGGATTATCTTCCTGCCGTTCATCGTCTGGTAGCGCAAGCAGGCGTCTTTCACCGCACGCGAAAGAGCGTCTCCCATATGTGGGCGGTTCCTCGTGGTGGGCGGGCCTTCGCAGAAGACGAACGGTTGTCCGGTGGACATGCGTTCCATCGCCTTGTGAAGCACGTCACGGTCCTGCCAGTAGGAGAATATCTCCTCCTCAAGCATGGGGAATGTCTCCCCGGCAGGTTCCCGATAGTACTTTGTCATATCCGTGACTCCTCCAAGACGGAAATCAAACAACTCGGCAATGGGCAAGCTAGAATCAGCTAATGATAGCTATAATGAACGTTGATGCCGAGTTCATCAAAACGCTTGCAGTGTACGGATTGTATATAATACTTGGCTGAAGGAGCCGGCAGAGTCACTGGCCGCGTAGGTCGACAGCCGCACGCGCGCACATTTGGCGCGATTCTGGCAGGGCTCCACATGCGCAGTCTGCGCAGGAAAGTTCTATATAATAGAGGAGGCATAGCGCGGCACCGTGCATACCATGGCCAGGGTCGGTACCCAGGGCCGATGGGGTGAACACGAATGGAAGAACCCTTGTGCAACGTGGAGTTTCTGAAGAGCAGCGCCGCATACGTGGCGAGAGTACAGAGCGATCTGGGCGGGATGCGCGAGTACCGGAGCACGAGCCTCGAGGAAATCCTGGAACAG
>JBFEPA010000074.1:0-6501 GCA_041550275.1 Thermoplasmata archaeon
GCGGTCCAGAGCTCCCTCTTGTTCTTGAGGCCGTACTTCTGTATCAGCTCGTTCTCGGCCTTGATCCTCTCGCCCTCCCAAGGCTGGGCAGGCGTTTCGTACTTTCTCCTGGAGAACTTCGGGTCGCCCATCCGTCACACTACTCCTTCTTATCCGGCGAGGCGCCCGGCTGCTCCTTGCGCTTCATGACACCGAGCGTGAGTCCTGACCGCCCATTGGCCCTGGTGCGCTGCCCCCTGACCTTCTGTCCGGTCTCGTGCCTCACGCCTCTGTAGCACCTGATCATCCTCATCAGGTTGATGTCGTCCCTTCTGGTGAGGTCTATCTCGACACCTACGAGATGCAGGTCCGCTCCGGACGACCAGTCATTCTGTCTGTTGACCATCCAGTGCGGCGCCTTCTCAGAATACTCCTGCACGAGCTTCTCGAGCTCGGCCGTCTTCTCCTCAGGGAGGTCGCCTATCTTGATATCTCGAGGTATCCCCGCCATCCTGGCGATGATCTCCGCTGTGCGAAGTCCGACCCCCTTGATGCCCGATAGCGCGATGACGATGTCCTTGTTGCCATCCAGGTCCGTGTTGACGAGCCTTACTATGTATCTGAAATCCTCGCTCTTCTTCTCGGCTTTGGGCGCCTCGGCGACGGGCTTCTCGTCCTTGCTATCCTTGCGCTTGCCCTTCGCGGCACCCTTCGTCTTCACGGTCTTCTCCTCAGCCAAATGGCAACCTCCACATGCAGTGATTGTCCTATTAGCGCCCTCCAGGCCAGACAAATGGCATCTCCTGGAGAGCAAACTCCCCCACACACTAAGGTGTATAAAACACTTACGTTCGTCCCACGACCGCGTGGGGATGTCATTATCGCCTTAGCCAGGGTGTGTGAGCAGGTATCGCCTCGGAGTATATCGAGTTTGTGCCTTCGATAGGTCCTGTCATCAAGGAGAGCCAAGCGGCCGAGCCGCAAAGGATTTCACGCCGATACCCATTCCTCTACCTCGATGCCACGGACGACCAGGATATCACTCAGCGTCCCCAGCACGCTCCTCGAGGATTTCGACGCCCTCTCGGAGACGCTCGGTCATCCCAACCGATCCCAGGCGGTCAGCGAGGCCATGCGCGAGTTCCTGTCGACCAAGAAGTGGGATTTTGCCCGAAAGGGCAAGGTGCCAGGAGTGATCCTCCTGACGTACGACCATCACGCCGGAGGCGTGGGCCAGGCACTCACGGAAATGCAGCACGACTATCCTGATGTCGTCACCGCTACCATGCATATCCACCTTTCCAAGCACATATGCCTCGAGATCATAGCGTTTAACGGTGACGCCGCGAGGGTGCGGTCTTTGGCAAGGGTCTTCCGGTCGCAGAAGGGAGTGCTCGACCTCAAGCTCGTGACATCGCCATTGTAGCTCGTGGACACCCAACGGCGTATGGACCATTTATGTGCAGACCACTGAGTCTTTCAGCGAAGCATTTACCAAAATGCGAGCATGCTGCAGTGCGCAGCTCATAGTCACGGATGGCCGCCAATCAGTATCAGTATGATGGCGGTTGCGAGGCCTGCGATGACGAACCTCAAACCCGTGTAGATGAAGGTCTCCTTGATGAGGCTCCCTAGGAACCCGCC
Organism: Thermoplasmata archaeon; assembly: GCA_041550275.1. GTDB lineage: Archaea > Thermoplasmatota > Thermoplasmata > UBA10834 > UBA10834 > UBA10834. Next base: position 1,624 of record JBFEPA010000074.1, read on the forward strand.
CAGGGCGAACAGGAATATCATCGTGATCATGATGCCAGTGATGACCGCGTCGTCCAACGGCATGAAGAAGAACGGTATGAGGGGCACAATGGCGGCGACGAGCGGTGCGACCCCGTGAGTTATCGAGCTCACGAGTATACTGACCGTCATCGCGTCCTTCCTGGTGCCGTCGACGCTCGTCAGCATCGCCTGCTCGAGGCACTTGTGGCTCAGTATGTGCTCCACGCGCTCCGCCTCGTACGCCCCTACCGCGCTCGAGACAGCTAGCGCGATGCCCCCTGCGAGCCCTGCGCCGATGATGAGCTGCCTGGCTATCTCAGGGTCTACGCTGGACTCTGCGACGTATGCACCTATGATGACTCCGAGGATCGTCAGGGCACCGTCAAACGCGCCTATCACGAAGTACCGTCGGGCAATAGAGGCAGACCTCGTCAGCTCGAACAGATACTTGAGCTCCTTCAGCCAATCCTTCAACCTGGACATCTTCATTATCTCTCTTTCTGCAGTGCGTTCTTGAGAGAGGACATTACGGACTCGACCGCTTCCTCCAACCGGCTGGCGTCTGGTCCTCCGCCCTGGGCAAAGTCGGGCTTGCCCCCGCCAGAGCCACCCACTATGATCATGGCATCCCCCAGCAACGGCCTGCAATTCACATCAACATCCGCGCTGCGTGCGAGGACTATCTTGGCGCCGTTCTCATCCGACGCGAGGACGGCGATGGTCTTGGGATGCGCTATGATCTCCTTGGCGAGTTTGACGAGGTGCTTCATATCCTCTGACTGGACATGCCTGACGACCGCAACACCTGCTATGCGCGGCGCCTTGGCCACGAGCTCGTCCACCGTCTCACCGACCGCACTCTTCTTGACGCTCTCCATCTCCTTCCGCAGTTCCCTGTTCTCCGCCTGCAGGCGCGCGATGGAGCTGACCAGCGTATCCGATGTGGACATCAGCATCGAGCCGGCCTTAGCAAGCGTCCTCGACGCGGCCATGGTTCTCTCAACGGCCGCCATCCCAGAGGCGAACTCCAGTCGGACGACGCCATCCTGTATCCTCTTGGTTTGCAGTATCGTGATAGCTCCTACCTCGAAGGTGTTCTTGCAGTGTATGCCGCCGCAGGCCTCGACGTCGAAGTCCGCGATTTTGACGACCCTTATATCCTTGCCGGGAACAGCGCCTCCCTGGTATAGTCTGAACCCGTAGCGCCTCTCCGCGTCGTCCCTGCTCATAAACCTGGAATCGACCTTGATCCCCGCGAGGACTGTTTCGTTTGCCAGTCTCTCTATCTTGTCGAGCTCCTCGGCCTCGATGTCCGCGTAATGCGTGATGTCCAGCCTGGCCATGTCCTCAGATTTGTGCGCGCCTGTCTGCCAAACATGATTGCCGAGGACTGTCCTCGCGGCGCCGTTTATTATGTGGGTTGCTGTGTGATGCCTCTGGAGCCGCAACCTCCGGCCTCGGTCAATGGTCGACGTTATCTGCTTTCCCACTACTGCCTGCATCTCCCCCTCGATCTTGTGGACGACGATGTTGCCTATCTTGTCGACATGGACCACGCGCATGTCCTTCATCAAACCGGTGTCGGATTCCTGGCCTCCGCTTTCTGCGTAGAAGTAGCTCTTGTCGAGGACGACCAGATCTCCGACCACCGCGAGCACCTTCGCCCTGAACTTGAGCTTTCGCGGGTCCTTGTAGAAGAGCTGCTTCGTAGGCGGCAACCCGTCTGGAAGCGCGACCTCAGGGATGACGACGTCCTCCTCGCGCGCCTTCGCATGTTTCGCGGCGACGCGTTTGTAGAAGTCGTCTGGCACGTCGACCTTGCCGTCAGCGAACTCAGCAACGACCTCCGGGTTGAGCCCGTGCGAGTCGTACAGTTCAACAAGGTCTGAGTCGGAAATCTTCTTGCCCGTCTCGGAGAGCGTCGCCTCGAGCCTCTGGACGATGCCCCTGCCTTTGACCAATGTTTCGTGGTACTTGTCCTGCTCGACGTCCACGAGCTTGAGCACGCCCTCCCTGTTCTCCTTCACATCGGGGAAGTCCTTCGAGAAGTACTCGATTTGCATCGATACGATTTCGGAGAGCTTGGAGGTGAGTCCCAACTGCGTCATCTCCCTTAGCGCCCTGCGCACCAGCAACCGGGCGAAGTATCCCTGTCTCACGTTTGAGGGTACGATGCCGTCGCTCAGCATGAACATCAGGGCACGGGTATGGTCGCAGATGACGTACATGCTCTCGAACGGCTTGATGTGCCTCATGAAGTCGTCGACGCCTATACCCAGGCGGGCGGCGGTGTCCGCTCGGAGTGCTCTCACATCCGCCGCGGTCTCTATCTTCATCGAACCCGCGACCTTGGCGTATTCCGCAAGGACAGTTTCGTCGGTCTGCGTGCCGGACATGGCCTTGAGTTCGCGCAGAACGTCTCCGAACACCGCCTCGTAGGCGGATGGTGTGCCCTGCGACATCCAGGTGAGTCTCTCGAGGCCGTAACCGGTATCTACGACCTGCATGTCAAGCGGCTTCTGCTCGCCGTTCCCAGTAGCGTACTGCATGAACACGAGCGTGGCGACCTCGACGCCCCCGAGGAGCACCTCAAGGCACGGGCCGGCGTTGCCTCCGCCTTCCCACCACGCCTCGGAGTAGTTGACGGCCTTCTTATCCAGGCCCTGGACCTCTGTGAGGAATCGGTGGCACAGCTCGGTGGTCCTATCCTTCCAGTAGACCTCCTTGCCCTTCTTGTTGAAGACATGGTGGGCCATCATCTCGAACATGGTGAGATGGGAGCCGGTTTTGCCCACGTTGTCGATGTCGTTGAACCTGACGCAGGTCTGTGATATGCCAAGGGGATTAGCTGGCGGGTCCACCACGCCGTCGATGACCCAAGGCTGGAAACCGTAGATGCTCGCCTGGGTGAAGAAAACGTCGTCCCGCCACCGCGCGGTGATCGGGTACCTAGCAACCCTCTCATGTCCCTCCTTCTCCAGGAACGACAGGAAGCTCTCGCGCATCTGGTGGACGCTCTGCCTCTCCTTGAACAGCGGTTTGCCAATGAAAGTGTATTCCACACACGGCGCCTCGCCGCAAGTGTCGCTATCCCCGAGCGTCCAGAAGTGCTTGCCGCAGCTCCTGCACTGCCTCCGCTGGAAACCGTTTGTGGTGAAGAACTCGAGCTCGTAATCCTTGGACTCCATCCAGATTCTGCATGGGTCTTCAGGATTTAACGGTTTTCGTGGCGATTGCCGAACGGATAGCCAGGCCAACGCCCTGCTAAGCCTCAGCTGAGGTCGTATTCGGGGTCGTTGAGCCGGTTCTTGATGTCGCCAAGCTGTTTGCCCTCCTTGATGAGCTTCGACACCTTTCCCGTCTCCTTCCTGGTGCCCAGGAGTACAGCACCGATCAACGCGCCGTCCTTCACGACGAACTTCTTGTACACCTTGCCGTCTGGAGTCGTCGCCCGTATCTCCTCGAATCCTGGGGTTGGGAGCTCGTGCTCGCTCCTTACCGTCCCGATCGACGTGACGTCTATGCCCATGACTTTGAGGGTGTTGGAGGGTATCGTGCCGACGTATTCTGGCCCGTCTGCTCCGATAACCTTCTTCGCCGCCACCCTCGCCTGCTCCAGAGCTGTCGGGATGATGCCCCATGTCCTTCCCTCGAACTCCGCGACATCCCCTATCGCGTAAATGTCTGGATCGGAGGTCCTCAGGGAGGAATCCACAACAACCCCTCGGTTGACCTCAAGACCCGCATCCTTTGCCAGGGAGATGTTTGCCCTCGCTCCTGCCGAGATGACAATCATGTCGCAATCGATAGTCCTGCCGTCCTTCAGCTTCACGCCTGTGACGGTGTCACCCCCGAGGACTTCCTCGGTCTCAGCGTGTGTTAAGACTGACGTTCCGAGCCCCTCTATCCATTTCTGAAGGATGGCAGCTCCTTCATGGTCCAGCTGTCTCATGAGGAGGTGCTCGGCATACTCGAGGACGGTGACCTTGACCTCAGGAAACCCTTTCGCGAGCGCCCTTGCGGTTTCCAGGCCCAGGAGTCCGCCTCCAATGACGACCACGGATCTTGCTTGAGATGCCGCAGCTCGAATCGCCTTTGCGTCTTCGAGCGTTCTCAAAGAGAACACGCGCTCCTTTGGCAGGCCCTTGAAAGGTGGCATGAACGCACTCGAACCGTTCGCCAATACGAGCTTGTCGTAGCTTATCCAATCGTCATCCACCAGGATCTTCTTCGACGCGCGGTCTATCTGGTCGACGCGGGCATCTAGGACCAGGCCTATCTTGTTCTTGTCGTACCAGTCCAACTGATAGAAGAGAAGACCGTCTTCCTCGACTTCCCCAGCGATGTAATCGATGAGCTTCGGACGAGCGTAGTATGGTGTGCCCTCTTCTGTGACAATCAAGACTTCCGCGTCGGGCTCCCCATCCCTGAGGGCCTTCGCGAGATTGGTCCCTGCAACGTTGTTGCCTATTATCAGCGTCCTCATATGACCATCGCTCCAGTTGGGAACTGAGCAATGGCCTGCGCATCCATTAATCTTGCGCATTGGAGGCCGCGCTGGTCGATGCATGCCGTATGCAACGAAAGTATCCGCTCTGCGTCATAATCGTGGCGATTCTATCGGCGTTCAGCATCGACCCATTCTTATTCAGCGCAAAGGAATTCAGATGAACTCTCCAGAGCTCACGCTGCTCCGCGTCGAGATGAAGAAAATTGTGGAAGGAAGGCAGCAGAAAATTCATGTGCAATCCGTGTAACGGCTGAGCCGTACTTACCAAATCGGCATGTGTATAGCGACTACGACGCTTAGTGGTCGCGGACTGAATGCCTCGGCGAACCTTGGCACTTACATCCCGACTCTATCAACGCCATCATGTA
>JBFEPA010000075.1:0-6290 GCA_041550275.1 Thermoplasmata archaeon
CGAGCTTGTCGCCTCTCTGGTCGACCTTGCCGAAGGCCTCGGTCATGTGGGCCTTAAGCTTCTCCGATGAGATGTTCTCCTGATGTCCCCTCTTGACTTCGTACTCGCTCATGTTGCATCCCTTGGTCTACTCGAAGCTCAGTGCTGGATGAAAAAGCTTTTCAATCGTCGTCGTTCGAATAGTGGACGACGTGTCGCATTGCCTTGCCATAATCTTTAACTCCTTTTGAATGCATTTCCGAGGTGGAGTGGTTCGGACTTGAGGCTGATATTAGTGCTACTTGGGGTTCTGATGGTGCTTGTTGGTTTGTTTGCGACTTTCCTCGGATTGCTGACGTGGATTCTTTTCTTCGGCGGGATTGCCGTAATCGGCATCGGACTGATGATTGACAGCAGAGAGAAAGCAGCCGCGAAGGCGCGGTCCGCGCAGATGAAGCGATACAGGGACCACAGGAACAACAGAGGTTATTGACGAACAGCGCGGTGAGCGGCATGGGGTGATAGTCGCTTGAGATGCATCCACTGTGGTAGCCCCAACCCGCCGGGGACCAAACTGTGCTCCAACTGCGGATTCATTCTGAGGGACGAGAGCACGACGGTCCCGGCAAGGCGTACTCAGCGCTCCCGGCAGGTCGCGAAGCGTCCGGCCGGCGGGAGTCTGCGTGTTCGAGTTGAGAACAGCGTGTTCGGTGTCGCACTCGTGCTCGTCATAGTCGTGGTGGTCATATTCGCCTCCTTCTTCGTCTACTTCGCTCTGCACAAAGATGATCCGTACCTGAGCGCCACCTTGTTCTATCGTTATATCCCTCCAAGCGACACGAATGATGGCAGCGTGCGCGTATGGGGCAGTGTTTTGAACTGGGGCGACAGCGACGGCAGCTGTTGCCTGAGGATACATATTTCCGATGAGCAAGGACGATCCGAGTCGCATTCAGTCGACGTCGGACCGGTGCCAGCAGACGGTGGTCTCGGCTTCGAAGAGATTTTTGCTTGGCCATACGCCTACACAACGACGCCTGAGATAACCGTAACGTATGATATCCGCTAAGCGCGGCCGCCTGAGCATCAAAGCGAGTTTCGGCCGCCTATCGTGCGGGCCTGAAGTGTCTTTGTAGGTCGCAAGTGCCGTCGGCAATGAGTCCTTCCAGTTCCACTATTCCTTCCCAAAGGTCCTTGCAGCTGCATCCGGAACCATCGATTCTCCGACGCTTCTGTGATACTGAATATTCCTTGATGCTATCGAGTATCGCAGAGTCGCATCCACCGCAGTTGTGAGCACCCCTCTCCTTGCCACCGCCGGTAGGGTCGCACACGATATTCCTTTCGATGTCGGCACACGAATTGAGCACCTCCACGACGCTCCATAGCCACGGTGCGCGGTACGCCCAGCTCTTCCAGAGGCGCTCCACAAGCGTGCCCCTCTGGATGTTGACGGGGTTGATCGATATGGTGTCGCTCTTGAGCGCCGCGTGCTTGGCCGTCGCGATTGTGTCCTCGATCGCCTCCGCCTCCGTCAGGAACGGCGGCTTCAGGAGCACGTACGACCTGAGTTTCGCACCAGCCTTCTTGATGCTGTCAGCAGCCGTGTCGTAGTCTGCAACAGTCATGTTCTTGTTGATAGCGTACTTGAGCACCTTATCGTTGGAGCTCTCCAAGCCAATCGCTATCTCCAGGTCGTCGTGTATGCCGGTGACGGCACTAATCATCTCGTCGGTAACGAACTCGGTCCTCGACTCGAACAGGAGCCTCGCGCTCCTGTCACTGCACCATGCGAGCACGTGGTTCCTCACATCTGCAGGAACCTCGCGCTCGTCCAGGAACGAACCTGAGGTGTAGACCTTCAGGAATGAAACATCTTCCATATCGGCGGATGCCTTATCGAATTGGGCAAGCAGATCCTGTGCGCCGATGTTCTCCTGCGACTCGATGTTGTAGCCGCACATGGTGCACCCGCCATCAACGGAGTGGGCGCACCCCGAAGTCCTCAGAATGACCACGCCAGCATCCGCGAGCTTGCCATCGACGTTCTCCTTCTCCTTCCACACGGACACCGGGGCCGATTTGGATGCGGGCCTGCGCCGCCTGTCGTCTGTCCGATCATCTGCGCCATTCATCAAAACACCGGCTCACAATCAGCCGCTCGCGGACGATTCAGAGGTCGTACGGCTTCAGGGTCTTCCTGCCATTCTTCTTCGCACGCTTCGCGGCGTCCTCGATCATGAGGTGCACCTCACGGTCCAGCTCGCGGTAGAACTCCTCCGATATCCTGAAGCCGTCGCCTGCAACATCCTTCACTTCGGAGACCTTGATGAGCATCTTGCCGTTTCTCAGGTTGGATATCGACATGACATGCACCCTCTATCGTCGCGCTCGCGCGAGGAGGACGTGCTAATACATATCCGATTCTTAACCTTTCGGTGTCCGTCGTCCCCGCAAAGCTTTTTCTCGCACTCCCCTTTATCGGATGGGGCGCTGAACGATGGATATCGATGCTCGACTGGAACTCGCAACAAGGAACGCGTTGGAGATAGTCACTGTCGAGGAGCTGAGGACGCTTCTCGAGACGAACCAGAAGCCAACCGCGTACATCGGTTATGAGCCCAGTGGCTTCGTCCATGTCGGGCAGATGATTACCGCCGCCAAGGTCGTCGACTTGCAGCGTGCCGGCATCGACGTGACAGTGTTCCTTGCGGACTGGCATGCGATGATCAACGACAAGCTCGGCGGCAACATCGACAGCATACGCGTATGCGGAGAGTACATGCGCGACTGCTTCCTTGCGCTGGGAGTATCGCCTTCCACTAAGTTCGTGTACGCGTCCGACCTGATTAACCGCGCAGAGTACTGGGAGCGGTTCATCAGGATATGCAAGGCGAGTTCCCTCATGAGGCTCAAGCGCGCGATGACCATCATGGGACGGACAGAGGACGAGGTCGAACTCGATGCATCGAAGGTGATGTATCCGCCGATGCAGGTCGCGGACATATTCCAGCTGGATGTGGATATCGCCTACTCTGGCATGGATCAGCGGCGCGCGCACATGCTCGCTCGAGACGCTGCGGACAAGCTCGGATGGAAGAAGCCGATCGCGATACATACGCCATTGCTGATGAGCCTCAAGGGTGGTGAGAGGATGGACCCCGTCGAGGCGAAGATGTCGAAGAGCAGCCCCGACACAGCCATCTTCATGCACGACGGTCCCGACGATGTCCAGAGGAAGCTGAAGAACGCCTTCTGCCCACCAGAGGCCGACGGGAACCCGGTCATCGACACGATGCGGCTCCTCGTGTTCCCCTTGCTGGGCAGCGCGAGGATCGAGAGATCGGAGAAGTACGGCGGCCCCGTCGAGTTCGCCACTTTCGGGGAGTTGGAGGAGGCGTATGTGTCGAAGTCGCTTCATCCGATGGACCTCAAGAAGGGCACAGCCGACGCGATGAACAAGCTGCTCGAGCCCGTCAGGAAGTACTTCTCCACAAAGCCGGAGAACTTCGAGAAGGTCAAATCGTTAACGATCACCAGATGATTCCAGCTCATTCAGCAACTTGATCGCATTCTCTGCCGATATGTTCAGCATCGCCTCGACATCGCCGACACCCGATATACCCGCCGCGCCGGGATGGCCGCCGCCACCGTTCGATGTCTCCGTGCCGATGCCGTTCAGGAGCTTGCCGAGGTGCACTCCCGCGCGCACCATCTCCGATGTGGCTCTCGCGCTGATTCTAAAGGCGTCGCCGCGTTGGGAGCCGACGAACGCTATGTCCGCACCGAGGTGAAGCAACGATTTGCATACGGACGCTTCGAACGCGCTACCCTGGGAGATCGCCACCACGCGGCTTCCGACCTTCCAGTACTTCAGCCTCTGCGCCCCTCTGAGCTGCGATATCTTCTCCGATAGCTCGACATCGAGCGACACGAGCCCGACCGCCTCGTCCATCCCTATCCTGTGCAGCTCCATCAGCTCTGCGAACGCTATCATCGACCCTGGTCGGGCGTACTTGAAGTTGCCCGTATCTGTGAGTATTCCAGTCATCATGGCGAGTGCAGTATCCCTGTCGGGCTCGCTGTTCGCTGCCTTGAGAAGCTCGTAGACGATCTCCGCGCATGACGCCTTCGAATCGTCGCAGTAGTATATGCGCGCAACCTGCCACGCCTTGTTGAGAGCGTGGTGGTCGATCACCACAGCGTCGGAGTAGTCGATGTCCAAAGGTATCTGGTCCGGTCCCGATGTGTCGAGCACGAGGATGAGCTGTCCGCGCCGTTTGTCGATATCGGTCAGGACCTCCATGCCGAGCTGCTGAGCAAGCACCTTCGAGACTCTGTCGAGTCCTCCAGGAGCGACTACGCTCACGCCGTCGAACGTGCGAGCCACCGCGAACGCGCTGGCAAGGGCGTCCGGATCAGCATTGCCGTGCAGGAGCACTGCTATCTCGCTGGCAGATTCCAGTTCGGATGCTATCTTGGACAGCACGGACGTGTCAACGGCTAATCGTTATAAAATAGGTGCTGAGGCGGATATCATCCCGCCTTGGCCTCTTCGTCGCCGTCCTCGCCGTTCTGCGAGGGGATGTTCAGCGCCTGCGTTATCTGCTGCTGCAGGTTCTGATGCCTCTCACGAAGATGCTTGTCCTGCCTGTCGAGCGTCTTGACTCGGACGTCCATGGTCTCCTTCTGTTCCTTCAGCTCATTCGTGAGCGCGGCCTTGTCTTTTGCCTGGATCATAAGAGAGCCCACGCTCTTGTACACGACCGCGTCGTCTGCCGCCTTCTCCAGCTCCTGAACAGCCTTGTCGAGTTCTCGGACCTGCGCCTCGAGCTGCATCTTCTGGGTCGTTATCATCTGTATCTGCTGCGAGAGCTGCTGAAACTGTGCTATCTGGTTCTGAACCTTCGGTGGTAAGTTGTCCATCATCTCGTTCCGACCTCCTTTGCCGTCTCCTCTGCTACATTGCCCCATCTGATATATGAGTTCAGGGCCGCTCTGAGCGATGCGAGGTCGTCCGCCTCTATCTCAATTACGACCTCCCGATCGCTCCCCGAAACGCTCACCCTGGTGCGAGGTATCGTCTCCGCTAACTCGGGCGACAGCGCTCGTCTGACGACCTCGGCGTCATCTGAGCGCAGTGTGATCGTCGCCCTGTCGGTCAAGGTCATCGACTCTGGACCGATTTCCTGACGTTTGGCCTCTCCTTGTAGAACACCTTCGAGCCGCACTTCTCGCACTGCAGTCCGACGGTGTTCATTCCCGACCGAACGGGCTCCTTACATCGAGAGCACTTGTACATGCTTGCACCTATCCTTGTAGCCTACTCGGGCTGCTCCTCCTCGGTGGACGTCTCCTCCTCGAGAGCGACCTCCTCGGTTGGCGCGTGCCTGACCTCTCTCTTCACAGCGGCAGGCGCCGTGAGGTTGTAGGCGCTGCTAGCCATCCTGGCACCACAGCGCTTGCACGTCCACAGGCCCGTGCCTGTCCTCGTGACCGCCTCAGCGTTGCACTTGGGGCACTCGTGCCTGCCTCTGCCCTGCGCCTCTATCTCGGAGACGCGTCTCCTGACCCTAACGCCGTACCTAGGCCCGAATCTACCTGCGGACCCAGCCTTCTTCGTTCTCTTGGCCATCGTTATCAGCCATCCTCCCTCTCAGGTCTTCGAGCGCACTTCCGCGCCCAATCGCTTGGACTGCTCCACTATCTTGAGCACTTCGTCGACCGTGAAGCTGCCCTCGCCGCCCTTCTGCATGGCGCAGAGGTCGCCCTTCTCGTTCGTCGCGACGGTCAGCCTCGCATCGGCGACGATCTCCTCGTCATAGGTGGGGTCGACCAGTATGTGCTCGCCTATCTTGACAGCTGTGACGGAGATTGGTTCGTGCGTCACGGGCAGCGGGAAGTCCTCGCCCTTGTCGGCGCGCTTCGCAGGCACGACAGCGCTCTTCAGCGCCGCCATCGCTGCGATGTTCGCGGCGTCGAACAGGTTGCCGTCGTAATCGAGCGCGTGGATGTCGACGAACATTATCCACACCTCCTTCTCGGGCTCGATGCACAGCTTCTCCATGTCCACCGCCTGCCCCTCTCGTATCCCTCTGTCGACCACTCGGGCCAGCTCTATCGCAGGCCTGCCCGGTGGGCCGCTCTCGAAGGTCTCGCTCGCGAGGGGAATCAGCTCGGCGTTTGTCGTGAGCACGCCCTTGTTCGGAGTGTCACCGAACGGCTGGCCGACGATCAGCTTCACGCCAGCTATGACATCGGTGTTGCCGAGGTGTACCCTCGCAGAACCCTCTGCCGACATGATGTAGTTC
>JBFEPA010000076.1:0-5916 GCA_041550275.1 Thermoplasmata archaeon
ACTCCTCGATCAGCTTGTCGCCGACCTCGGCGTACGCCTCCTCGAGCGATTTGTCGAGTTTCTAGGCGGCCATCTCCAGAAGCTTGTCCGCCTTCTTCTCGTTCTTCCACTCCTGGATCGTCTCCCTGCGCTGGTGGTCGTTCACCTGCTTCAGCGACAGGTCGATGTGCCCTTTCTCAAGGTCCACCCCGAGGACCCTGCAGACTATCTTCTGTCCCTCCCTGACATGGTCCCTTATGTACTTGACCCAGCCAGTGGCGACATCGCGTACATGGATGAAGCCTTCCTTGCCCTCGTACTCATCGAGGGTAACGAAAGCGCCGAAGTTCTTCACGTTCTGCACGCTGCAGACGACCAGATCTCCGACCTCTGGAAAATCAGCTTTGCGAAGCATCACTCTACCTCTCCGAGCAGCTGCCCTCTGACCTCACCCTTCCCACCGGTGGGCTTCACCAGTGTGGCGCCACACACGTGGCACTTCACATGGGTCGCTGGCTTGTCGAAGGCCATCTGCTCGTTGCCGCAGTCCTGACACTTTATCGAGATGAACTTGCTCTTGGGAGAAGGAATGGAGCTCACTGCGCTCAGGCCTCCTTCAGTTCGAACACCTTGGCCCTTATGCATGGTCGCTGATAGGCCTTCTTACACACCTTGCACCGGTACCTGAGGCTGATGCGGGTAGTCGGCTTCTGCCTCCCCTCGTACTTGGGCCTCGGGAAACCGCCGTAACCCGATGTGGCACGTCGATAACGTCTCTGCCCCCACTTGAGCTCGCTCCTAGGTCGGGTCTTCACTCTCTCGACCTCCTGCTCGGTGTGCTTCTTGCATTTCGGACAGTAGCCTTTCATGACTCGTGGTCTCTTCATCTCAATCAGCGGCCTTATGGGGCTGGTGACGAGTAAGCGGGAACTATTATTAAAGCATTGCCGATTGCCTTATCGGACATCCCAGACGCCCAGATATCCAGGGACAATCCTTGGCCGTCGCCTTGGATGAACAGATTCGGCATCATATATATTATCACCGAATTCAAATAGCAAACAATAAATATATGGTAATAAATAATTGGCTAAGGCGTCTGATATGACAGACAAGGGTCTCACCAAGAAGGACGAGATGCTCGTCGAGCTTCTCATTCGAACGGGCCTGTCGAAGAACATGGCCAAGACGCTAGTTTACCTGAGGAAGAAGGAGGAGACCACGTCCGTCGAGATAGAGAGCGCCACAGGCCTCAGGCAGCCAGAGGTGTCGATCGCGATGCAAGATCTCCGTAGGAGGAAGTGGGTCTCGAAGCGCGACATCAAGAAGGAGGGGAAGGGCAGGCCCGTCCACTCCAACAAGCTCGCCATACCTTTTGAGAAGATCCTCGAGACCGTCGAGGCCGAGGAGAGGAAGAAGATCGAGGCGATCGAGAACAACATCAAGCAGCTCAAGGAGCTCGCGAAGTAGTCGCCGCCGCGAGCCTATAGTTCCATCGTCGCCCGCTCGAATATCCTTATGCCGTCGTTTGACGCAACTATCACCTTGCTCGCCAGCCCGATGAACAATCCGTTCTCCACCACGCCGGGGATGGCGTTTATCTCCGACTCCATCGACCTTGGGTCGTCGAGGCCGTCGAACTTGCAGTCGACGATGTGGTTGTTGTTGTCTGTCACGAACGGGCTGCCATCATCAGCGAGGCGCAGCGTGGCCTCGCAGCCAAGCACCTCCAGCCGCCTCGCCGTGGTCCTGTGTGAGTAGCGCACGACCTCGACAGGAAGCGGCGCCTTCTGACAGAGGAACTCGACCATCTTGGAATCGTCGACGACTATCATCTCAACCCTCGTCGACGCCGCGACTATCTTCTCCCACACGAGGGCGCCGCCCAGGCCCTTCACCAGGTTCAGTCTGGGGTCGACCTCGTCCGCGCCGTCGATCGTTATGTCGACCTCGCGGTGTTCGTCCAGCTCGCCGATGCGTATCCCGACGGCCCTACCGAGCAGATCCGAAGCGCTCGAAGTGGGTATGCCGATGACATCGATTCCCTCCTCGACGATCTTCTGGCCGATGAGTCTGATTGCGACGCTCGCGGTCGAGCCGCTGCCGAGGCCAACGACCATGCCATCCTCGACGTACTTCACCGCCTCCCTCGCTGCCATCTCTTTGCGATCCACTCAATCACTCCCTTCCGATCTCATCGTCTTCTCGGGGCTGTTCCTGGGCAGGTCGAAGTTGTCCGCTATGATAGCGGACAGCTTCTCGAATATGTAATCGTCAATGGCCTTTCCCTTCTCCGCAGACGCCTCACTAGAGTCGCCCATCACTCCTGAGGGGAAGTATGTTTGTGGATCATCCATAACCATGAACTTCGGCGGCCTCGAGTCCCCGACGGGGCGGTCTTCTCCGACCAGGTCCGGCCGTATGCCGAGCATCCTCGAGGTCTCGATGAGGCCCGCGTGGCCGTCGCTGCTCGGGAACTCCTGGCCAGCCAGGTCGTAGGCGATGTCGTAATCCGACAGGACCATGACCCGCATATCTGGATGCTGCTCGACCACTCTCCCTGACCCCAGCCTCAGGGCTGCCATGTGTCCGCTCCCAGCATGTCCTGACAGAACGATGACTTTCGAAACGCCGTTCCTCGCGAGCTCGGAGAGGATGTCAGTGACGAGTGCCTGGACGGTCTCGGACCTGAGCGATATCGTTCCCGGGAACTTCCTGGTTGACCGGCACTCCCCGTACCTGACGGGAGGGAGTACCAAGGCGTCGAACTCGGCCGCGAGTTTGTTGACGATATACTCGCTCTGGAACGAGTCGGTGCCCAACGGCAGGTGGCTGCCGTGCTCTTCCGTCGCACCAACCGGCAGTATGACGAGCGGGTCGTTCTTAACCTTCTCCGAGAAGGCAGTGCTGGTGATCTCATCGAGGTCCAGTCTCACTCCTCCTCTTCTCACCGACGTGCTTCCCGCCATCAGGGTGGACTTTGTCAAGATCTATGAACTCCGTCTCGCAGACCGGGCATCTCAGGCCGTTAGTCAGTCCCTTGTCGAACTTGGTTCGCAGCTCCTCATCGACGGCCTCAAGGCGCTCCTTGGAGATGGTGCGGTCGCATTTGGGACAGTAGTACACGCCGGACGAATCGAGCTGCAGGTACATAAACGCAATCCAGTGTGGCTCTCCGCGTGAAGGCCGCAGGATAACTGGAACAGGTATTTTACCATCTGTTGCCATCCCCATCCATGGCCCGGGCTTCGGCGCTGTTCTCCGGCGGCAAGGATTCAGCGTACGCTGTGTACCTGCTTCAGCAGCAGGGGTGGGATGTCGTAAGCCTCCTCACGGTGAAGACCCGAAAGGAGGGGTCATATATGTTCCATCATCCCAACGTGGAATGGACAGCGCTTCAGTCGGAAGCGCTGGGCATACCGTTGAGGACCGCAGATAGCGACGCGGAGGAGGAGAAGGAGCTCCACGACCTCGAGACGCTCATGTGGGGGGAGGATGTGCAAGCGTTCGTCTCGGGCGCCATCGCCTCCGACTATCAGTGGTCTCGCATCAACGACATCTGTGATAGGCTAGACAGGCCGCTCTTGTCGCCTCTCTGGAGGAAACCGCAGAAGGAGCTCGTCGAGGAGATGATAGACGCTGGGTTCAGAATCATCATCGTCGGCACATACGCCGGAGGACTCGACGAATCGTGGCTCGGGCGCGAGATTACCGCTGAAACGCTCGCAGAGCTGGTGACGCTTCAACAGAGATACGGCATCAGCGTGTCCGGCGAGGGTGGCGAGATCGAGACCTTCGTCATCGACGCGCCCAACTTCTCGTCGCCTATAAGGATAGATGACGCCGAGAAGGTCGTGTCGCGCGACTCCGGTGTGTATGCCATAAGAAGCGCTTCTTTAGACAAATGACGGAGATCCTGGGAACACTCATGTCGTCTCAGCGCTTCGCGCGCTATGACTTCTTCTTGCCGTAGCCCTTCCTGCGCTTCTCCCTCGCGGTTCCCTCAGGTATCAGACAGAGGCGCTTGCCGGATAGCACACTGGCCACGCCCTCATTGGACTCGATGAGCTCATAGTCCTTGCACATCGTGCAGCTCGTCGGGCACTTGCTTGTGCGGTCGCCCTCGACCTCCGGGAACTGGAAGATGCCGCCCTCGTAGTTGCGCAGTATGACCCGCTTGTCGGACATCGATATGAGGTAGTTGGGACCAACTGGTATCTTACCGCCACCCGTGGGGGCGTCTATTACGAACTCGGGCACGGCGAACCCTGACGTATGACCTCGAAGGTGCTCTATGATCTCTATACCCTTGGAAGTCGCGGTCCTGAAGTGTTCCAACCCCTTGGCGATGTCGCACTGGTAGATGTAGTACGGCCTGCACCTCATCGCGACGAGGTCGTGACAGAGCTTCTTCATGATGACAGGACAGTCGTTCACCCCTTTCAGAAGCACCGACTGGTTGCCCATCGGTATGCCTGCATCGACGAGCATCTCCACCGCGCGCTTTGCCGCTGGGGAGACCTCCTTCGGGTGGTTGAAGTGCGTGTTGAACCATATCGGATGATACTTCCGAAGCATCTTCACCAACCTGGGCGTGATCCTCTGCGGCATGACTACCGGTGTCCTCGAGCCCAGGCGAATCACCTGCACATGCTTGATCTTCCTCAGCTCGCGCAGCGTCTTCTCCAGCAACTCGTCGGATACCAGCAGGGGGTCGCCACCCGACAACAGAACATCCCTGACCTGGGGCGTCTTGCGGATGTAATCTATCCCCGACTTGATCTCCTCCCACTTCCTGGCGTGGTCCGTTGTTCCGACTATCCGGCGCCTGCAGCAGTGCCTGCAGTACATGCTGCACTGATCAGTGAGCAGCAGAAGGACCCTGTCGGGGTATCTGTGGGTCAGGCCCTCGTGGGGGGCGTCCGTCGTCTCGCCGACGGTGTCATCCATATCGTCCTTCGAGATGTGCAGTTCGTTCGACGTCGGGACAGCCTGCCGACGGACCGGGCATTCCGGATCATCCGGGTCCATGAGAGTTGCATAGTACGGAGTAATGGCCATTCTCAGGTACTTCATCGAGTTGGCGATCTCCTTTCTCTCCGCGTCGGTCAGGTTGATGACCTTGGCAAGCGTGTCGACATCGGTTATCCGGTTCCTCACCTGCCACTTCCAATCATCCCACTGCTTTGGGGTGACATCCTTCCATAGCGGAATCTGCTTGTACTTTCTCATGCGCGGCCCTCCCAAGAGCCCTCTCGTGATTAGGGGTATATGATTTTGCTATTTAGAGTAAGTGCAATTGCAATTGCCAAGCTGGCTTCGTTTTCGCGGCATGAAACAATGGTCATCTCGTGTGTATCTGCATCGCGGGTGTCGCAGTAGTCATGAGATGCGGAAACCCAAGGCTCCGGAGCCGACGAAGTTCGAAGAGCTGCCAGCGGACTCGGAGCCGGTGGAGGAAGACATTCCGCCGCCTCCTCATCCTGAGTACTGAGCGCAGTCAGTTCAGGGAAAACGCCACGAAACCCCTTAACTCATTTTCCTTCCGACCTTTCACTTCTCCTTCCACGACATGAACCTGTTCGCCGCGACGAATATGATGACAGCGAGCACGAGCAGCACAGCCAGGTTGAGCAGGGCGCTTCCGTCGTTGGAGTACACCATCGTGTCCCTGAGACCCTCGTTGAGGTAGGTCAGCGGCATTCCCTTCGCTATGAGCTGCAGGTAATCTGGCATCGACTCGAGCGGGAAGAATGTCCCTGACAGGAACATCATTGGGAAACCTATCGCGTTCGCGACCGCCGCCCCAGACTCGGCGTCGCGTATTATCACGCCCAATAGCATGCCCAGCGAGACGAACAGGACCGCCCCTGCTGCAATGAGCGGGAACGACATGGGTGTCAGTATCGACTCCATGTCGAACATCGCCCTGCCAAT
>JBFEPA010000077.1:0-5897 GCA_041550275.1 Thermoplasmata archaeon
CCTCTCCATCTCCTCCTTGATGGACGCCTCCTCGGCCTTGCGCTTCTGTATCTTCCTGCGCACCTTCTCCTGCAGGAACTCGATATCCGACTCCACCTCTGCGATCCTCGAGCGGTCGTTCAGCTTGGACTTTATCTCTGCTATCTCCTGTTCGTGACCGACGACGGGGAAGTTGTTCAGCATGACCTCGAACTGCGTGAGCTTCTGGGAGTCGCGCTCGAAGGCCTCGAGCTCCTCGGCGAGCGCCTTGGGCCCTTTGGCTGCGGCATCTACTAGCGTGTCGACGACGAAACCTCTCCGTCGCCATTCCGTGATCCTCTCGGTGGTTGGATCAGCGGCTCCTTCCTCTTCGTCCTCTGGCTCTTCCTCTTCCTTGGCCGGCGTGACAACGGTGGTCTTCTTGGCCGCTGGCTCAGCAGCCTTCGCGGGCGCCTTCTCAGGGCTGATGAGCGCGTCGGGGAAGCGCCGCTCAAACTCCTCCTTGGACACTCTGCTGTGGATCTCTATGTTCGACGCTCTGTCCTGGGAGTCCTCCAGGATGAATCTCAGAGACCTCTCGCCCGTGTATATCCGTTTGAGCTCCCTGGGCTTGGACTTCTCGAACTCGTAGATCGCCATCATAGGCGTGCCGTGTTCAACTACGACATAGCCGATGGAACTCATGATGTCCTTCTCGAGCCGCACCTTGAGATAGCCTGAGAAACCATACTGCTTCAAGTCCGCTAGAATGGCCTTCAGTGCCTCCGGTCCGCCTTTCGCTGTACGGACGACGATACCCTCTGGGATTCGGAGGTCTGTAACCATGTCTGGACTCTCAACGCATGAATGCCATCGACCTTTATTAAAGACTACCTCAGAGGCATTTCCTGGTGTGAAACACGTCGCGCCGTACATCGCGAAAATCCTTAACTAGGAAGAGCATCTTCCCAATACCCTAACGCCACTGTAGCTCAGCGGTAACGGCGTCTCAGTCGCGTCGTCGCTATAGAGCGGCGGTTTCGTAAACCGCAGGCCGGGGGTTCAAACCCCTCCAGTGGCTCCTTCTCTCCCAATCCTCTGCGGAATGCTCCATGGGCAACGCTAATAAATCGAGCTATGCATTGCGGTCCGATGGCAGCTGGTACCGTTGTCTTCTCTCGCTCCATACGTTGCAGCAACTGCAACCTTCTCACGTCTGGTTACATGCAGGTCTCGGAAGACGGCAAGTGGGTCTCGACCTGCCCGAGGTGCGGTGCGGCGATTGTACAACTGGCGCAGCCAGGCCCCGTCGCTCAGATGCCTCACCAGCCGTACCACACCCACAGCAGCCATAGCCGCAAGAGGGACGTGTACCCGGGCCTGTACGACGCCCCTAAGTACGCGCCCAGGCTCGACCTGCGCAACATGCTGAGTATCCCGGTGCGCCCGCGGAATGCGCTGATGTCGCTCTACAGATCTACCGATATGCGATGGGCATTGGTCATCGTGATGCTGTTCTCAGTCCTGTCCTCAGCCGTGAGCGCCCTCGTCACGACAGAGATGTATGAGGTGATAGGCGCGGGTTATATTGACGCCTTCGAGGCGGGATTGCTGGCGTTCGTGGGGGTCGTAGTCGCCATCGTCTCATTCCTCATATTCTCATTAGTGTCGTCCCTCGTTGCCTCGGAGCTGTTCGGAGGACGCGGTGACAAGGGATCGACGGTGACGCTCATTGGCTACTGCTACCCCTGGTTCGTTTGCGTCTCGTTGGTCCTGTTGGCGATGTTCACCATCGGGTTCGGCGGTCTGGAGCTGAGCCAGGTGGAGAGCTGGAGCGACTCCGAGATGGCGCGCGCAATCGCATGGGGCGCAACACTGCTGGCCGCTGCGATATTGGGGCTGATATGGCTTATGTACATCTCAGGAAAGGCCATCGGAATCGCGAACAACATATCTACCGGTGAAGGGGCGATGTCCGCAGTCATAGGCGCGATTTGTGCGGGGCTCGTGTCAGCCGTCATCGGGATGGTTCTCAGGCTTCCGATCGGACTCTCCCTCTGAGGACTTTCGGTCATTTGCGCAGCAGTTTGTCTATCATCTTCATGGCGCAGAGATCGCCGCACATGGTGCAGGTCTCGGAACCGCCCGAGCCGGCCCTCCCCCTGTAGGACCGGGCCTTGGCCGGGTCGACGGAGAGCTCGAACATCCTCTCCCAGTCGAAGGCTTTGCGCGCCCGCGACATGTCGTCGTCCCACTCCCTCCCCCTGCCGCGAGTCACATCGGCGGCGTGCGCCGCTATGCGGCTTGCGACCACGCCCTCCCTCACGTCGTCGACAGTGGGCAAGGACAGGTGCTCGGAAGGCGTCACATAGCATAGGAAATCGGCACCGTGGTATGCGGCGAGTGCTCCTCCTATCGCGCCTGCGATATGGTCGTATCCAGCAGCGACATCGCATACGAGAGGCCCGAGGACGTAGAACGGAGCGCCTTTGCACACGGCCTTCTCCAGGCGCACGTTCGTCTCTATCTGGTCCAGTGGGATATGGCCTGGCCCTTCGACCATGGCTTGCACGCCAGCCTCTCGCGCACGCTCTACCAGCCTGCCAAGGATCATCAGCTCTTTGATCTGGGGGCCGTCGGTGGCGTCCGCGATCGAACCCGGTCTGAGGCCGTCGCCGAGGCTGAGGGCGAAGCCGTAGTCTCTGGCGATGTCCAGTAGATGGTCGAAGTGTTCGTAGAGCGGATTCTCCTCACCGTTCTCGTGCATCCACGCAGCGAGCATGGCGCCTCCTCTAGAGACCACGCCCGTCATCCGGTCGGATGCCATCAACGCATCGATCGATTCGTTCGTCACGCCGCAGTGTAGCGTCATGAAATCCACGCCGTCACGGGCGTGTGATTCGATGACATCGAACAGGTCCCCCTCGGTCATCTCCATCGGGCCGCCTCTGTCGGCCGACTGACATATGGCCTCGTATATGGGAACGGTGCCCACGGGAAGCGGGCAGGCTTCCAGAACCTTCCTGCGCATATCGCCGATGTCTCCTCCCGTGCTCAGGTCCATAATGGCGTCTGCACCGTATTGCATGGCCGTCTGGACCTTCGCAAGCTCCAGAGTCGAATCGACTAGGTCTGGCGACGTTCCGATGTTCGCGTTGACCTTCACCGCCATGCCCTCGCCGATCGCCTTCGGCACTACGCCTTTGTGGCGGGCGTTGAAGGGGATCACGACCCTGCCCTCCTGCAACCGTCTGGACAGAGTGCTTGAGTCGACGTTCTCGGCCTCAGCAGCCCCCTTCATTTCCACTGGAGATTCTATCTTCATCTTACCAGCCAATCCGCTTCGAAGGCACCTACGCCAAACCCGTGTATAAACCCTTTGACTGATGGCGATAAGGCGTCCAGGCGAAGGCCATCCGTCATCGTCTCGTCGCGTGTCCGCGATGGCCCCCGGCGGTCTTGCGGCGCGGCCCCGCGGATCCCACTTCACGAGCCGGCCGGGCTCATCGTCATATGACGAAACGAAGGGCAGTGAGAGGTATCTCTTTGCGCGCTGCCGTTCCAGTGGAAGAGGAGGGGGGTTTTCGGGGCATGCCAGCACCGATTCTCAAAGCATTTAAATATCGGCGTTTCGTTGGCCATGTTGAGGCCGAAAAAAGCGTCGAAAAATCCGATGGGATGCGCCTCAGAAAACCCGTTTGACGAACTCGTCTTATTGGGGCTGAAATCTGATGGAAGATAGCACATATGATGCGGAGCGAATCCAGGTTCTCGAAGGGCTAGAGGCGGTGAGGAAGCGCCCTAGCATGTACATAGGGAGCACGGACTTCCACGGACTTCACCACCTAGTGTACGAGGTCGTCGACAACAGCATCGACGAGGCGATGGGTGGCTACTGCTCTCAGATAGACATCAGGATACACACCGACGGCAGCGTGTCCGTCGTCGACAACGGAAGGGGCATCCCCGTCGGCATGCACAAGAAGTACAAGGTCGACGCGCTGCAGCTGGTGCTGACAAAGCTCCACTCCGGCGGCAAGTTCGACAGGAAGACATACAAGGTTTCAGGTGGTCTTCATGGGGTCGGCCTGAGCGTCGTCAACGCGCTCTCGGAATGGCTCGAGGTCCAGGTCAAGAGACAGGGCAAGGTTCATTCGCAGAGGTATGCACGCGGCCTGCCGACCAGCGAAGTATCCGTGGTAGACTCGACGAGCGATACTGGCACCACAGTTTCGTTCATGCCAGACGCCGAGATATTCGAGGACACGACATTCGACTTCGACATGCTCTCAGGCAGGATGAGGGAGATCGCCTTCCTGAACAGAGGGCTGAAGATCGCCATATCGGACGAGAGGTCGGAGCAGTCCAACACCTACAAGTTCGACGGCGGCATCGTGGAGTACGTACAGTACATCAACAGGAACAGGACGAACCTTCACGAGAAGCCGATATACTTCCAGGCGGAGAAGAACAGCGTGACGGTAGAGCTCAGCATGCAGTATACCGAGAGCTATGTCGAGAGCATCTACACGTTCGCGAACAACATCAACACGGTCGAGGGAGGGTCCCACCTGGTGGGTCTCAGGGCCGCTCTCACGAGAACTATCAACGACTACGCGAAGAAGTACAACATGCTCAAGCCGGGCAGCGACGCGCTCAGTGGCGAAGACGTTCGAGAGGGCCTGACTGCCGTTCTCAGCATCAAGCTGCCCGAGCCTCAGTTCGAGGGGCAGACGAAGACGAAGCTGGGCAACAGCGAGATCAGGGGCATCGTCGAGTCGACGGTGAACGAGAAGCTGTTCGAGTTCCTCGAGGAGAACCCGAGGGTCGCCCAGGCGAGCATCGGCAAGGCCATACTGGCATCGCAGGCGCGCGAGGCGGCACGCAAGGCGAGGGAGCTCACGCGGCGGAAGGGTTTGCTGGACGCTGGCAACCTGCCTGGGAAGCTAGCGGACTGTTCAGAGAAGGATCCGTCCAAGTGCGAGCTGTTCCTCGTGGAGGGGGATTCCGCTGGCGGGAGCGCCAAACAGGCCCGTGACCGTTCATTCCAGGCCATACTGCCGCTCCGTGGGAAGATACTGAACGTGGAGAAGGCGCGTCTGGACAAGATGCTGAAGAACGCCGAGATCAGGACCATCATCACAGCATTAGGGACGGGGATAGACACAGAGTTCGACATCACCAAGGCGCGGTATCACCGCATCTGCATCATGACGGACGCGGATGTCGACGGTGCGCATATCCGGACGCTGCTGCTGACGTTCTTCTTCAGGCACATGGAGCCGATGATACGACAAGGCTACATATACATCGCCCAGCCGCCGCTCTACAGAGTCAGAAAGGGCAAGACAGAGCGCTATCTGTTCTCCGACAAGGAGCTGAATGATGCATTGCAGGAGCTCGGGCAGGGAGCCGATGTCCAGCGGTACAAAGGCCTGGGCGAGATGAACGCCGACCAGCTTCGCGAGACGACGATGAACGTCGAGAGTCGCATACTGAAGCAGGTGATGATCGAGGACGCCGTCGAGGCGAACGACCTGTTCGAGGTTCTCATGGGAGACGCCGTGGAGCCGAGGAGGCGTTTCATCCACGAGCACGCCCGAGAGGTAGAGGTCTTGGACGTGTGAGGTGAGGACGAATGGCGGACGATACCGAGGAGAAGCAGGACTTCGCATCACGCGTCATCCCACGCCCGATCGAGATCGAGATGAAGAAGTCGTACATCGACTACGCAATGAGCGTCATCGTCGGCAGGGCGCTCCCCGATGTGAGCGACGGCCTGAAGCCGGTCCACAGGCGCATACTCTACGCAATGAACGAGATGGGCCTCACGCGGGGCAAGGCGCACAAGAAGTCTGCCAGGGTCGTCGGTGAGGTGCTCGGCAAGTACCACCCGCATGGCGACAAGGCGATATATGACACCCTTGTCAGGATGGCCC
>JBFEPA010000078.1:0-5701 GCA_041550275.1 Thermoplasmata archaeon
CCTTTCGCCTCGAGCTCGTGGAATGTCTCCCAAGTAGACCATCTCGGGACGAGGTGAGAGTTGGCCGTGAGCACTCTTGGCGCGGACCTGTGAGTCCTGAACACGCCCACAGGCTTGCCCGACTGCACCAGCAGCGTCTCGTCGTCCTCCAAGGCCCGCAGAGCCTCTGTGATTGCATCGTAACAGTCCCAGTCTCTTGCAGCCTTCCCCGTGCCGCCGTATATGATCAGTTCCTCCGGCTTCTCAGCGTTCTCAAGATTGTTCTGCAGCATCCTGAGGATAGACTCCTGCCTCCAACCCTTGCAGGTAATCTCCTTCCCGCGCGCAGCTCTTATGACTCTCATGGTACTCGACGTACATGAGATGGATATTGTGATATGAGGCTTTTGATGCCCGTAGAGAGGGAGGTTTTATCTCATGTACGCATCAAGAGGACGGACGATATGCTCAAGATACCCACAATACTCACCGCCGACGAGGTTCTGGACAAGGCGTTCAGGAAGGCCTCGAAGACGGACTACCAGGGTCCCACGAGGATCGACACAGTCCGTGAAATTAACATCTCCAAGGTGCGCTCTGCCAGCGATGTCATAGCGTCCACGCTGGGCAAGTACGTGAAGGCGTTTCCGAGCATAGAACGTATGAGCCCATTCTACTCCTCGCTTATCGACGTAACGATAGGCAAGGACAAGCTGAAGAAGTCTCTTGGCGCGATGGATTGGTGTCGAGGCGCAGTGGCTAGGGTGTCTCGGGAAGCCATCAGGGACATCGCGAAAGCTAGGTCGATCGATGCCATCGACGGCACGAGGCGGGCAGCCTATGGCAGGATTTCTTCGATTGTCAAGCAGATAGACAACGAGCTCAAGTTCGTGGCGATAGCCAGGAACACGATCAAGAAGTTCCCGACAGTGGATGTCTCCATACCTACGATCGTCGTCGCCGGGGCGCCCAATGTCGGCAAGAGCCAGCTAGTCGGGCGGATTTCGAGCGGCAAGCCGAGGGTCGCGGTCTACCCATTCACCACCCAGGAGATATCATTGGGCGTGTTCGAACGGAAGCGTCTTAGGTATCAGGTCATCGACACGCCGGGCCTGCTGGACCGTCCCCTCGACGAGAGGAACGCAATAGAACTCAGAGCGGTCCTCGCGTTGAAGCATCTTGCCGATGCGATCGTGTTCGTCCTTGACCCGAGCGAGACCTGTGGCTATACGGTGGAGCAGCAGGAGCATCTGCTTGAGTCTGTCAAGGGCGAGTTCGGGTCGACGCCGATGATAGTCGTGGAGAACAAGGCCGATGTTCTCAAGTCCAAGTCGGACAGGCTGAAGCTGTCTGCGGCCGAGGGCGAGGGCATCGCTACGCTCACAGACGAGATCGTGGCCCAGCTCGCCGGCAGTCCGAAGCATCAGCAACCCTTATAGTGCGAATCGATGATTAGCACCCCGGGATTGCACCTAAGACGAGCGCTGCAGCGTGATGGGACGGGTTCTCTGAGCCTGCCAGCGTGCATGGGGGCGAGGCATGAAAGGTGTCGTGTGCAGCGAGTCCATGGAGGACTACTTCTCGAAGCTTCAGAGTCAAGTGGACAGCTGCTATGATATAGCCAGGCGGGCACGGATGAAGGGCTTCGACCCTGAACTCGACGTCGAGATCCCACAGGCACCTGACCTAGCCGCCAGGGTGGAGAAGCTACTGTTCGAGTGGGAGGTCGACGGTGTCGCTCAACGGATAAGGGAGTTCAGCGAGTCGCATAACCGTGAAGAGGTCTCTCTGCTCATTGCAAAAGAGTATGCCCGCCTGCCTGCGCGGTCGCCCGAATTCGCCATAGAGCGTGCCATCAGGCTCGGGCTCGCAGTACTCACAGAGGGCATACTGGTCGCCCCGCTGGAGGGCATCGCTGGCGTGTCGATCAACAGGAACTCCGACGGCTCAGACTATCTTACGGTGTACTTCGCAGGCCCCATTCGGTCCGCGGGCGGGACGGGACAGGCGATGAGCGTGCTGATAGCAGATGTCGTCAGAAGGGAGGTGGGCCTCGGGAGATACGCCCCGTCTGGTCACGAGGTCCTGCGGCTCAAAGAGGAGATACCACTGTACAAGTCATGCCAGCATCTCCAGTACACTCCGTCCAACGAGGAGATAGAGATAATGGCCAGCAACGTCCCCGTGTGCGTCGACGGTGAGGGCACGGAGGAGGCGGAGATATCAGGCTTCAGGGACCTTCCTAGGATAGCGACGAACCGCGTGAGGGGAGGAGCGTGTCTGGTCATCGCGGAAGGATTGTGCCTCAAGGCGCCCAAGCTCCAGAAGCATGTGAAGCGCCTCGATATAGATGGCTGGGAGTTCATCGACGACTTCATCAGCCTTAAGAGCAAGGGTCAGGAGGACGGTACAACTGAGATATCGCCCAACACGAAGTTCCTCAAGGACATGCTCGCAGGAAGGCCTGTGCTCGCATACCCCTCCCGGGTTGGCGGCTTCAGGCTCAGATATGGCAGGACGAGGGCGACCGGCTTGGCGGCGCTGGCACTGAACCCCGCAACGATGACTCTCCTGGATGACTTCGTCGCAATCGGCACGCAGATCAAGATAGAGCGCCCTGGCAAGGCAGGGGCTATTACCCCCTGCGATTCCATCGAAGGGCCGACAGTGCTGCTGGACAACGGCGATCTCGTTCAGGCGAACACGGTCTCCGAAGCCATGGAAATCCGCAGCAGGGTGAAGGAGATAGTCGATGTGGGCGAGATACTCATCCCATACGGGGAGTTCGTTGAGAACAACCATCTCTTGATGCCGGCAGGTTTCACCGTCGAGTGGTTCGGGGAGGAACTCAGGGAGAAGGGCATCCCCCTGCCGGCTGATTGGAGAAGCCCGTCGTTCGACAGGGCCATTGAGATGTGCCACGACCTCAAGGCGCCTCTCCATCCGAACTTCAACCTCTTCTGGTACGATCTCAAGGCGGAAGAGATACTGCACCTCAGGGAGTGCATCCGGGAAGCTGCGAGGATAGACAACGGTGAGATGATAGTGGCCGCCGACGGGACATGCAAGGCGTTGATGGAGCGCCTAGGCGCCCTTCACATCGTGCAGGACGGTGAGGTGCACATCTGCGACTGGGCGAAGCCGTTGATGTTGGGCCTTGGGCTTGAGGCTGATAACGGCAAGTTGATTCCACGTAAAGTCACAGTTCCGGAGACGACCAGCTCTCTCGAGTTGGTCTCTGCCCTGGCAGGTGTCGAGATACGCGCCCGTGCTGTCACGAGGATAGGCGCCAGAGTCGCAAGGCCGGAGAAAGCCAGGGAGAGGCGTATGAAGCCACCACCCCACTGCCTGTTCCCTGTGGGCTCCTACGGCGGTGCCCAGAGGCTCGTGAACGAGGCCGCCAATGCAGGCACGATCAAGACTGCCTTGGGCGAGCGGTCGTGTCCCATGTGCGGGACGATGACCTTCACCAGCAAGTGCTCCTGTGGCGCACATACAGTCTTCACGGGAAAGATATCTCCTCAGAACGTACCTGTGGGCGAGATGTTCCAGGCCGCCCTGGAACACATGAACGGCAGGGCCATCGAGGTCAAAGGCGTTCAGGGTATGATATCGAGGAGCAAGACGCCGGAGTCCATCGAGAAAGGCGTGCTGAGAGCGCGGAGCGGCGTCTTCGTGTTCAAGGACGGCACCATTAGAGTCGACGCTACCGATGTGCCGCTGACGCATTTTCGTCCATCCGAAGTGGGGATAGACCTCCCGACGGCGAAGACGCTCGGGTACACGAAGACCCAGTATGGAAAGGACATCGAATCGCCAGAAGACCTGCTCGAGCTGAAGGTCCAGGACATCATCATCCCCGAATCGTGCGTGGAGTACCTGATCGCCGTGTCAAAGTTCGTCGACGATCTTCTGGTCAGGTTCTACGGTCTGGACCCGTTCTACCGGATAAGGGTGAAGCAGGACCTAGTGGGCCATCTGGTCGTAGGCCTCGCCCCGCACACATCAGGCGGCGTGCTGTCCAGGATCGTCGGTTTCTCGAAGGCACATGCTGGCTACGCTCATCCATTCTTCCACGCGGCCAAGCGCAGGAACTGCGACGGCGACGAGGACTCTATAATCATGCTTATGGATTGCCTGCTGAACTTCTCGAGGTCGTTCCTGCCGGAGCGACGTGGCGGCCTGATGGACGCCCCCCTCGTCCTCACGACGAAGCTCGACCCTAACGAGATAGACAAGGAGGCTCACAACATCGACGTGTCTTCCGCCTATCCGCTGGAGTTCTACAAGGCGACCCAGAGGTACGCCCACCCGAAGGAGGTCGAGCCTGTCATGGATCTTGTGGCGGGGAGGGTTGGTACGGTGCTGCAGTACGAGGGTCTTCAGTGCACCCACCACACGGCTGACATCTCCGAGGGACCCGTATCGTCGGCATACACTGCGTTGGACTCGATGTATGACAAGCTAGAGGCGCAGATAGCCTTGGGCGTGAAGATACGAGCAGTTGACGTCTCCGATGTCGTCCACAGGATAATCACCAGACATCTTCTGCCAGACACACAGGGGAGCCTGAGGAGATTCACCGGTCAACAGCTCAGGTGTGCCAAGTGCAACGCCAAGTACAGGCGCATGCCGCTGAGGGGCACCTGCTACTGCGGCAACAAGTTGACTCTTACGGTACATGAGGCTGGCGTCAGCAAGTACCTCGAGACGGCGAAGAGGATAGGCAACGCCTACAACGTCTCGCAGTACACACTCCAGCGAATATCGCTTCTTGAGAACGCGATCAACTCGCTGTTCCAATCGGACAAGGTCAAGAATGCCAAGTTGGACGAGTTCCTCTAAAGTTTTGGCGTTGGAACTCACTCTAGCGCGGACACCTGCTCTCGGAGGTGCTCGAACTGCTCCTCGAGTATGCTTAGCCCCTTCAGAAGTACTGCCTTCGCGTCCATGGAGCCATCCGTCTCAAACCTGAACACGAGCTTCGTCTGGTCTCCCGTCACCTTGATGGCATCGACCTCGCACATCTCCACACACGAGTTGCACAGGTTGCACCTCTCAGGGTGCTTTGCGACCAGCTTTCGACCGTCCTTCTCGAGGACGTCCTTGGGGCAGATGTCAGCACATGAGCATCCAGGGTCGCACTTCGCAGTGTCTATCTGTATATCGGCAGAGTATCTGTACCCCGCCCCCACGGTCGCCTGCCACTTGGCGTGGTCCCTACCTGTCCCGAGTTCCGCGGTCGCGTAGACCAGCAGTGCTTGGTCCTCCGCCAGCTTGACTATCGGTATGAGGTCGTCCTTGATCCTGAACTCCTCGCTCCCCAGGGGCTCCAGGTCGCCGGAGTAGACTGTGCACGGCCCCTTCTTGTTCAACGAGTACATTATCGTGCACGACGGGCAGCCCTCCCCTCCGCACGAGCACTTGGCCTTGTAGTTGTAGTTCTCAAGGTTCGTCGGCACCGGCACCAGCGAAAGCCTGTGAGCGATGATTTCGTCAAAGAGCGGCGAGATGCTCTCGTAGGCCTTGTTGTCTTCATCCATGATGGGTCCCAGGTGGAACTCCACGTTGTTGATGGCCATCTTCGGCACATCTGAGACGATGGTCCTTCGTATGGCATTGGCAAAGGTCGGATTGGTCTCGCTTATGACGAACTCCGCCTTGGTAGGCGTCATCTCCAGCACATCGATCTTCATCGGTGATCACTCTACATTCTGCGTCC
>JBFEPA010000079.1:0-5516 GCA_041550275.1 Thermoplasmata archaeon
AACGGAACCTCGAGCTCGTCGAAGAAGCCCGACGGGTGGAAGGCGAGAAGAGGTTCGTAGAGGGTGAACTGATCCGGCTTCAGAAGGAGCTCAAGCGTTTGAAGGCGGAGATGGAGCGATTGAAGGCTCCTCCGCTAATCATCGGTCAGATAAAGGACGTGCTCGCGGACGGCCGTGTGGTCGTCAAGAGCTCGACAGGCCCGGACTTTGTGGTGAACACATCGGACTACGTGTCCCCTGAACTTCTGGAAGCAGGCGCACGAGTCGCACTCAACAAGCAGACGCTGGCTGTGATGGGCATCCTGCCTCCGTCGCTGGACCCAATCGTCGTCGGGGCGGAGATCATAGAGAAGCCTGAGACCGAGTACCAGGATATCGGCGGGCTGCAGGAGCAGATCGTCGAGATCAGGGAGGCGGTTGAGGATCCATTGCTCCGGCCAGAATTGTACAAGCGTGTCGGCATAGACCCGCCTAAGGGCGTTCTGCTGGTCGGCCCTCCGGGCACGGGCAAGACACTTCTCGCGAAGGCCGTTGCCAGGCAGACAAACGCAACGTTCATACGTTTCGTCGGTTCCGAGCTCGTACAGAAGTACATCGGTGAGGGCGCGAGGCTTGTGAGGGAGCTGTTCGACCTCGCTCGTCAGAAGGCCCCTTCGATCGTGTTCATCGATGAGCTCGACAGCGTCGGCGCCAAGAGGCTCGAGCTGGCAACCTCCGGTGATCGCGAGGTCCAGCGCACGCTGATGCAGATACTCGCCGAGCTGGACGGCTTCAACCCATTGGGCGATGTGAAGATAATCGGAGCGACTAACAGGCCGGACATACTCGACGAGGCGCTCCTAAGGCCTGGCAGGTTCGACAGGATAATCGAGATACCGATACCCAGTTTCGACTCCAGGGTGGAGATATTCGGCATCCACTCGAGACGCATGAACCTGGACGAATCAGTGAATATCGACGACTTGGCCAGCAAGTCAGAGGGCGCCACCGGGGCCGATATCAAGGCCATCTGCACCGAGGCTGGGATGTTCGCCATCCGCGAGAACAGGGACGTCGTCGCCATGTCCGACCTCGAAAGGGCTATATCGAAGGTACTGGACGACGGTGACCAGAGGGCGCTGGAATCTGGCCCGATGTTCGCCTGACCAGCTCTGGCCAGTCGTTACCGATGCCAAACCCTTTCTTATGATTCTTCTTCCTCTTCTTCGAGCTCCTTCTCTATCACGAACGCGCCTATGTAACTGCACTTCTTGCAGTGGTACTTGTAGCCCGTGATCAGCGCCGCCTCGTAGTACAGGTCTGCGGAGCCACACTGGGGACAGACGAGGACTCTGCGCTTCCCACCTTTCCGACGCATGGCTTGACGTATGCCTTTTCGCCTAATCCAATCTTCTCCGAAGGAACTCAGTAGCTGGACATGTCCGCCTTCATGAACTCCCTGAGGAGGCATGTCGCGTAGCATCCCTTGTTGAGGGTGAACCTGAATGTGACCGCCTGTTCGGTAAACTCCATCGTGAGATCCTTCGTCGTTGCGAGCAGCTCCCTCCTGGTGCCCTTGGAAGAAGCCTCCCTCAGGCCAACTATCTGGAAATCTTCCTGCGAGACGCCCTCGCTTTCAACCACCTTGCGCTCTATCTCACCCATCTCGCCGCTGGCGAACTCCGATTCGGTGCCGAACAGCATGCCGCTGACGAACGCTTTCCTCTCCTTCGCGGTCCTCGTCACCTTGACTATGTTATCGTCCGTGACCTGTATCGGGCGGTCATGGTCTGGCACACCGCTCTTGGTGAGCGGCAGAACCAGGTCGCCCACGATAGGCTCATGTATGGGCAGTCCGCGGCGGAGCCGCTCGCTCAGGATCATGTTGAACATGTACGACTGGTACGCGTGGACGAACATCATTAGTAGGTTCCTGGGCAGCCTCCTCAGCGCTCCGATATGGTCTCCCGGGTTCTCCACCAAGTGTGATATCATGACCCT
Source organism: Thermoplasmata archaeon (assembly GCA_041550275.1). Classification (GTDB taxonomy): domain Archaea; phylum Thermoplasmatota; class Thermoplasmata; order UBA10834; family UBA10834; genus UBA10834. The sequence goes on from JBFEPA010000079.1 coordinate 1,981, forward strand.
CTCGAAGGTGAACTTGACTGGGAACTCCTCCATGGCCTTTCTGAAGTCATGCGTCTGCTGCAGTTTGGACCTGGCTTCGTCCCCTTCCGAGCCGTTGCCCATTGGGTTGGCCACATACCTCATGACTGCTGCTTCGGGGTCTCCTCTCGACAGGTCCTTCCCAATCAGGTGTGTTATCGGCCTGATCGACCCGAACCTCTGCACTCCGAAGTAGTTCGGGAATCCCCCGATGCCTTCGAGCCTTTCCTGTACAGCATTGCATACGCCATGCACATCGATGTCAGCTGCGACATCATTCACGACCACTGAGAACCTGTTGCCTATCAGATCGCCGATGGAGATGGAGCGGTTCGAGGTATACGCCTCGAGTACCTTGACATCAGGTATTTCGAGTCCCTTTACGGCATCTATCGACGCCTTGAAGGACATCAGCTGTGTCGCCACAGACCTTCCGTCCTTCGTGCCGGCAAATCCAATGCTCGACCTGCCGACGTGCAGGTTGCTGCCGAGCCTCCTCACAAGCCTGTTGGCCTCCCAGTTCCTGTGCCAGACCCTTGCGATGACGTACTTGCCAGCGGCGTCCTCCGCAGGTTTTGCGGAGACCTCATCGACCTCGAAGTCTTCAGGGGCCTTTCGGAGCTTCCCGCCTATGCCCGGAATCCCGTCGCTGTAGAAACACTCAAGCCCGAGGTCTGCCTCGTTCATGGTCACATCAGCAGAATCCTGCCCGGGCAGTAATACCTTTCGGGCGTCGACTATCCGAGCTGCTTCTCTACGAGCTGCCTGGCTTCCAAGAATTGGTTGGCCAACGACTTTGCAGCCTTCTTGAGCGCAGCCTGCGGCTTGCCATCCTTGACGATTACCATCAGGACGGCCTTGTCCAGCTGCGGGTGGCCAGTGGAATACCTCGCGTCCTTGACGTTCTTATCCTGCAGCAGCTCGTGGATAAGTGGGTATAAGAGGGTCTCATTCGCGTCCTCTATCTCCACTTTGATGAGATCCTTCTTCTTCTCGACCAGCTTGAACTCCATGGTGCTCGGGACTCTCGTATGGACAATTGGTTCATAAAGCTTGCTGCCGAGGCACCGGGCTCTCGAAGGGCATCTGGCACCGCTTCTAGCCGAAGCGCGCGCCCCGTCCTTCACTTCTCGGTTCTATCATCTCTCTCGGCGCCTCTTCCCTTCGGAAACGTGGCGCCGCATATCGAGCAGACATCGACCTCGATGGCCTCCTCGCTCTTGCTCTGAAGGACCTTCAGGATGCACGTGCCGTCGCACATCGGGCACTTCTTATCTGGCATTCTCTGCTTCCTCCATCTCGAATCGCCTGCGCATCACAGTATGAATCCCCTCTGCAATAACCCTTCCCACACCTTCCACCTCCATCAGCTGCTCAGGCGATGCGTTCGCGATATCCTTGACGCTGCCGAACCGCTCAAGAAGCCTCTGGGCGAGCGTCGCGGACACGTTTGGCAGGCCTTGGATCAGGAACAGCTGACGACCGCTGCCGTCCAGCGTTGTCTGCACTGGCTTATGCACGCCGCCCCTCTCACTCTCCTGCCTGTCCAGCGCCTTGAGGGCTGCGACAGTCTCTGATGTGCCGATCGTCGAGAGCACCGGCATTCTGAACTCGGAGAGAATGGCTCCCAGCGCATCGTACACCGCCGCGTTGCCAGCCTCCACCCCTCTCCCCTCTGGAGGCCCCTCGACTATCAGTATCGGATGGAGGAACTGATGCTTCATCTTAGCCAACACGGCGAGCAAGGCCCCGTCAGACATTCCAGAAATGAACTCCTGCACGGTTCTGACAGTCACCCCTATCCTGTCTGATACGACGACATCCGCGCATTCGAGGTCGTCCACTCCAACTGAGAATCCTGCTGCCTGGATTGCGTCATGCAACGGGCCGCCTTCAAGCCTGCGAGAAATCGTGAAGGCAGAGTTCGTCGGCCCACCGTCTTTCCCATACTCAGCAAGGGACTTCTGGCCTGCGATGTCGGCAGCCCTGCGAGATCTCTGCTCCCTCTCTGACAGGTCCTCGGGGGTCATGAGCTCGGAGATATCCCCTTTCCCTATCCGGCCTTTGTCAGAAGGGCTTTCCGGCAACCCTCTCCTGGCCCTCAGCTTCCTCCTGAGGTTCTCGAGCTCCCGCTTCATCTGTTGTTCCTTGTTGCGGGAAGACCAGAAGTAAGCCTCATCCTTCGTATCCTTGGTTATGAGTATGATGACCCTCCCCGCCTGTCTCCTCCCTGTCCGTCCTCTTCTCTGGATGGTCCTGATCTCCGACGGGACGGGCTCGTAGAACACGACGAGGTCCGTGGCTGGTATGTCCAGCCCCTCTTCGGCGATTGATGTCGCAACCAGCACGTTGTGTTCTCCATTCTGGAATCTCTCGATGACCTCTCTCTGCTCCTTCTGTTTGAGGCCTATGTCCTCCCCTTTGCTGGACTGGCCGACGAACCGTACGGGTCGCACACCATCGATGGCTGCCAAGCGGTTGGTTATCAGGTCGCATGTGTCTCGGTAGTGCGTGAAGACAATCGCCCTCGACTCGGGCTTCGAACGGAACTGCGCCTCGAGTATCGGCATCATCTTCTCCAGCTTCGGGTGGTCGTTAGTCATCTTGTACAGTTCCGTCCTCGCCTGCTGGAATCGCGCATCCTTGACGAGGCTCCTGACTGCCTTGGACCGCTTGTTCTCCTCGGCCTGCTTGATCTGTTTCTCGAAGTAGCTCTCAAGGGCACCTCTGCCCTGCGTCTCAGCGAGCTCTATGCCGTGGTTGACCTTCATCGCAAGGGCTTGGATGCTCGCTATGCTGAACAGATTGAACGACTTCGCGCCTGAACTCAGCCGCGCTCTTATTGTCGCCCCCGCAGTGAGCAGGTCGCGTGTGGTGACCGGCTTCTTCGGGTCGAGGAATCCAGCAGCCCTCAGCTTCGCCACCTGCTCGTCCAGTATTTGTCTCAACAGCGCAACTATCCTCGCCATTCCCTCCTGCATCGGCACACCGATGAACTCGGTCCTGACATCCTGGGTGTAGTCGACGACGTCGTCGTCCAGCTCCGACCGGATCTCCACCCAGGTGATTCCAAGGTTCTCGCAGACGTCCGCTATCTTGGAAACGTCCGACCCCGGAGAAGCGGTCATGCCGAGCACGAGGCATGAGCTGTTCATCAGAGCTTTGCCGATGGGAACATATGCATAGTCCCCCACGGTTCTGTGGGCCTCATCGAAGACAGCCAGGTCGAACACCGACATGTCGACGATGGCCGATTCGATATCGTTCGCCACCACCTGAGGGGTAGACACGACCAATCTGGCGCTCGCCCACCCGTCCTTCCTTTCATCCGGCGGGATCTCCCCTGTGAAGTCGACCGGGTCGAACCCGACAAGGTGCTCTCTGAGGTACTTTGCGTGTTGTTCCACAAGGGGCTTCGTCGGCGCCATGAACAGTACTGAGCCCTTCTTGGTCTTCAGTATCTCGGCGATGACGTACAGCGCAATGACGGTCTTGCCCATACCAGTTGGGAGCACCAC